>JBLMXO010000045.1:0-4819 GCA_050257815.1 Actinomycetota bacterium | reverse complement strand
TCTCCGTTCTTCAGCCGCTCTTTGACCTTCTCGGCTTCCTCCTTGGTGTCCACCAGAATATGCCGCGCGTGAATCTCCTGCTGCGGCTTCATGGTGGCGATCTTCGCGTCATAGATCTTCTTGGCGTCGGCCTCCGGCACGGCGGCGACGATGTCCACGTCGAAGTAGGCGTCTCGCAGCGCGCGCCGCGCGTGATACTTCTCGCGCGCCGGGAAGCTCGGCTGCTTGTCGAGATTGTCCTTCTGGCCGGCCTCAGCCATGAGCTCATTCTCGATGACGTATTGCAGGAGCACGCGCTTGCGATCCATCGGCGTGTAATTGGCAAGGCGCGGGCCGACTTCGGAGGCCGCAAAATCGAGATCGGACTGCTTGATATCTACGCCATTGACGCGCGCGACGACGGTGTCGTCGGCGGCTGCTGACAGCGGCGCGAGGCCGATCAAGGCTGCACTGAGCAGCAAAGCTGACCAGGTTTTCACGAGAGATGTCCTCATCTTCTGCTCGGCGGTACTGCCCCAAGTGAGTACGCGAGCGGTTGGGTTCGCTTCCCCGGGCGGCGTTTTAGACCCCGCCCAGGGCGTTGCCAAGGGCAGTAACTCTGAACCCTCCCGTTACGATGCGAAGCTTGACTTCGCTTTTATGATTCGATATTTCCAGAATTATGGAAGTAACTCAGGCCATCGAGGCGTTGGCTGCGCTCGCACAAGAGAGTCGGCTCAAGGTCTTCCGTCTGCTCGTGCGCCAAGGAGCATTGGGAATGGCAGCGGGGGAGATCGCGCGGACGGTTGGCGTGCCGGCGAATACGCTCTCCTCGCATCTTGCCATCCTCTCCCGTGCGGGCCTCATTGCCTCGCGCAAGGACGGGCGCTCCGTCATTTACACCATGGACGTCGCGGGAACACGCGCGCTTCTCTCCTTCCTCGTCGAGGATTGCTGTCGCGCCGAGCCGAATGTCTGCAACCAACTCATTCAATCGGCGCTCGCCGGATGTTGCCCGGAGGACGCGGCGGCCGAGTGCTGCGCTTAAGGAGGATCATCCCATGAAAGTCGTAAGTGAACGAGAGCCGCTGAATGTGCTCTTTCTCTGCACCGGCAATTCGGCGCGCTCGATCATGGCCGAGTGCATCTTGAATCGGCTTGGGCTTGGCAAGCTTCGCGGCTTCAGTGCCGGAAGCCATCCGGCGGGGAAGGTCAATCCCATGGCCATCGCCATCCTGCGCAAGTCGAACTACGACGTCTCGAAGTTGCGGTCGAAGTCGTGGGATGAATTCGCCACGCCCGAAGCGCCTAAGCTCGATTTTGTGTTTACCGTTTGCGATGACGCGGCGAACGAGGTCTGCCCGATCTGGCCGGGCCAGCCCGTGACCGCTCATTGGGGCTTGCCCGACCCCGTCAAGGCACAAGGGAGCGAGGCGGAGCGCAGCCTCGCCTTCGCCGACACGATGCGCATGCTTACTCAGCGCATCGGCATCTTCGTGAGCCTCCCCTTCGACAAGCTGAGCAAGCTCGCGTTGCAGAAAGAGCTCGATGCCATCGGCAAGACGAAGGCCGCGGCCAAGGAGACGGCCTAGTCTCTCACGCGCCACTCACCCCATACCTTCGCGGGGTTAAGGCTATTCATACATGCTTGGCGCAAACCAATGCCTTGCGCGGACTTCCTGCAGCAGCGACGGATCGACATAAGGCAGGATGGTCTTCACAAAGGCCTTCTCGACCTGCTGATATTCATCTCTGCAACGCGGAGCGCGCGCCTTCAGGAACTTATCGGCGAGGTCCTTATTCCCGTAGCCAAGGCAAAGATAGCTCAGGAACCGCTCCATCGAGGTGGAGTGCACTTCGGCATAATAGTCTAGGTACAGCATGGTCCGAGCGTCCGTGAGCCAGAGCCAGCCAGCTCCTTTGGTCACAGTTTCGGCAAGGTCTTTATCGAACTGCAGAGCGATGAACTCCGCGATCTGGTCGGCGGCGTCCTCCTCACGCCCGAACACAGGAACCTTTAGAAGATCAACGAAGGCGTGACCCGTTTCATGGAGCAGCAGCCCGACCATCGCGCCTAAGAAAACCTGTGCCGGCACGAAACCTTCCTCGGTCACGTCGGCAGGCCGGCTCTTCTCCAAGCGATCCACGAATTCGTAGCAAAAGTGGATCGCGTGCTCCTGCTCCGAGTAATACGCCAGCAACTCGGCGTCTTGGTAGCACTCGATAGCCCAGATCCTAAGCGTTGTCGGCAATCGCACGGGCGCCAGGAATTGCGCGAGCTCCTCTAGCACGCCGCTCCTCTTCATTCGTTCGTAGACACCTTGCAGGTCCTCGGACCTTGGCTCGATGTAGTCCACCACGACTCGGTTTGGCCGAAAGTCCTCCGCCAAAGCCGGGCCAGAGGGAAAGGTCGAGGCCGCAACAGCGAGCGCCGAGGCCAGCCCGATAGCGATGGCGTCCATCCCCCTTCGGCACGCCGAGCCTCGCATCGGGCGCCCAAGGTTCCGGAGCATGCAGGTCACTGGGGCTTGATGGGGGAAAGCCACGGCGTCGCCCACACCTTCTGCAGCAAGATTTGATCGGCATGGGGCAGGATCGTCGCGTCGAAGGCCTGCTGGACTCGTACGAAGTCCTCGATGCATTTGTCGATGCGCCTGCTCGGGATGTTCAAATTTCTGGCCAGAAAGCCGAAGGTCTTCGGGTCACTCGCATAGGCCATGCACAGAATGCCGTAGAACCGGCGCGCCTCGGGGTCACGGACGTAGTGGAAGTCGACTCCTGCTCCGGTCATGGTGGTCTGCGCCAGATACCAGGCAGAACCCATTAGCGTCTTCCACGCAATCTGATCGCCGAATTGCGTCATGAGGTAGCCGGCAAGCCGGTTCGCGGCTTCGTCGGCATTTCCCCAGACGGGGACATCGAGGATGTCGAACAGCGCGAGCGCCGCTTTCTGCAACGCCACCATGATGATCGGGGCAACGATCAGATCCTCCCTCTTTAGGCGTCCGCGGTTTTCGCCGGTCAGCGCGCCGGGCCCTACGAGGATCTCTGCTTCCTCGGGCAGCGTCTGCTCGATCCGCCTCACATCTTCGTAACAGATGATTACCGCTCCGCCCGGCTCGTAGGCCCTGACGTTGCTCCCACATTCCTCCGCCTGCACGAGCAGCCGGCGCGGAAGCTTCAGTGGCGAAAGAAACGTTTGTAGCTGCTCCAGGACCCCGCGCTTTTTCAGCTCGAGATAGGCCGGTCTCAGCTCGTCACTCTCAGGCTCGACGTAGGAAATGTCGACCTGATCGACTTCGTCAGCTCGGCAAGCCGTAGGCTTGCAGACGGCCGTGAGGATGATGGCCAGAAGTCCGAACGCAATGGCCCCCGCAAAGCGGGTCGTGAGCACGCTCATGGCCGATCGCCAAAACCGGAACCTTGCCGCACCGCTGACGGCTGACTTTATTGCATCTTCAGAGGATGGACGGCAGCAGAATATCTGGCGAGACTGAATTGAAGCGGGGAACGTCTCGCGGGGCACGAGCGGTCGCGTTGACAAGGATAGACGGCCCTCTTATGTCTCAACTGTCTTGCTTCCCGGCATTTTCTTGACGTTTTCCCAGGGATTCATCGGGGATCGGCTTGGGAGCTTCCCGCGATCTGAAAGGTCCTGATCAATGCTTTCCCTCGGCACTATCGCGAACAAGGTCTTCGGCTCTGCCAACGACCGGAAACTCAAGAAATACGGACCGATCGTAACCAAGATCAACGCGCTAGAGCCCGAGACGGCAGCACTCTCCGACGAGGCCCTGCGTGCACGCACCGAGGAGTTCCGCAAGCGCCTGGCCGACGGCGCCGAGCTTGACGATCTGCTGCCCGAAGCTTTCGCCACCGTGCGCGAGGCCGCCAAGCGCACGCTCGGTCAGCGCCATTTCGACGTGCAGCTGATCGGCGGCATGGTGCTGCATGAGGGACGCATTGCCGAGATGAAGACCGGTGAAGGCAAGACGCTCGTCGCCACTCTTCCCGTCTATCTCAACGCGCTCGCCGGCAAGGGCGTGCACGTCGTCACCGTCAATGATTACCTCGCCCGCCGCGACGCAGCCTGGATGGGCGCGATCTACAAGTTCTTGGGGCTCTCCGTCGGCTGCATCCTGCACGAGTTGACCGATCAGCAGCGGCGCGATGCCTATGGCTGTGACGTGACCTACGGCACCAACAACGAGTACGGCTTCGACTATCTGCGCGACAACATGAAATACGCGGCCTCGGAGATGGTGCAGCGCGGGCATTTCTTCGCCATCGTCGATGAGGTCGACTCGATCCTGATCGATGAGGCGCGCACGCCGCTCATCATCTCGGGCCCGCTCGACGACCGCTCCGAGCTGTACAACACCATCGACACGTTCATCCCCAAGCTCGACAAAGGCGATTACGAGCTCGACGAGAAGACCCGCGTCGTCACCCTGACCGAGGCTGGCAACGAGAGGATCGAGAAGCTGTTGAGCGAAGCAGACATGCTCAAGGGCGAGTCGCTCTACGACATCGAGAACGTGACCGTCGTCCATCACGTGCAGCAGGCGCTCCGCGCCCACACGCTGTTCCAGCGCGACCGCGATTACATCGTCAAGAATGACGAGGTGATCATCATCGACGAGTTCACCGGCCGCATGATGCAGGGCCGCCGCTATTCCGAAGGCCTGCACCAGGCGCTCGAGGCCAAGGAGCACGTGGCGATCCAGCCCGAGAACCAGACGCTCGCCACCATCACCTTCCAGAATTATTTCCGCCTGTACAAGAAGCTCGCCGGCATGACTGGCACGGCCGTGACCGAGGCCGAGGAGTTCATGGATAT
>JBLMXO010000044.1:0-7927 GCA_050257815.1 Actinomycetota bacterium | reverse complement strand
ATCTTGCCGGCGCTATTTCGAGTACATCGCGTAGTCGTAAGCGGCGCGGGCAATTTGCGCGATGACCGCTTCGCGCACATCATACGGATCCTTGCTGGTCGTGAAGACAGCGATTACCAGCTTTCGGCCATCAGGGAGCCGAATCCAGCCGGTATCGTTGACGGACCTGTGCCCGGTACCAGTCTTGTGGCCGACAACCGTGCCTGGCGGCAGCATGCCCTTCAACCGCTTCGGGCCGGTTCGGGTCTGCTCCATGATCGAGGTGAGTACGTTCGTGCGCTCGGCATCGAGAAGCGTGCCATCGACCAGCATCGACAGGATCCGGACCATCGCGTCAGGGCTGATCGTGTCCTTGTCGCTTTGGTAGATCGGGCTTTCGATGGACCCATCAAGGAAGTAGGCGCCGGAGCCGCCTGGCAGCTTGTCCTTCTCGGCCAGATGCGCAATCAGTCTAGATGTGTGGTGATTGGTGATAACCCGTTATGCGAACTAGAGTGACCATCTATCACAATCCGCGCTGCTCGAAATCGCGCCAAACCCTTCAGCTTTTGCAAGAGCGCGGGATCGAGCCCACGATCGTGGAATATCTCGAGGAGCCGCCCTCCGCAGGTGAGCTCAAATCGATCCTGAAGAAGCTCGGCTTGCGCCCGCGCGATCTCTTGCGCCAAGGCGAGGCGCGCTATGCCGAGCTCGGGCTCAAAGAGCGCGATTTGTCCGACGATGCTCTGATCGTCTTGATGGTCGAAAACCCGATCCTTATCGAGCGCCCGATCGTCGTCACCGGAAACAAGGCCGCGATTGGCCGCCCGCCCGAGAAGATCCTCGAAATTCTTTGACGCTCAAGCCTCGCGGTTGGGAGAGCCGTCGAGCACCTCGGTCGAGCTGCGCCCCATCACCTTGAGCAGGCGCATGACGAACCACACCGGGAACACGATGACGGCCCCGAGCAGGAAGTAGCGCGCGGCCTTCTCGATGGCGGTGAAGCCCATGTCATAGATGCGTTGGACGAGCCGCTGCAGGCTATCGATGAGCTCGAGCGGGCTGAAGCCGAGTGCCGCGAGCACGACGCCGACGATGAGAGACAGAACGGCGAGCCTGATCAGAACGAGAGCCGGATTGCCGCCAAAAAACCGTTCCATCGATCAGCTCCTTTGTTCGCTTAAAGCTACGGCACGGGCCTTGAAGAGATCGTAACTTTCGACTCGAATTGCAGCAGAATTGGTGCTGGCAGCCAAGAAGGTCAAGCAGGGCGAATGGCGGGAAACGCGAGGAGGAAGCCTGTTTTGGCGGCAGTCGAGTCTCAGTCGGCTGGGATGCGCCTGCCTGAACCCTTTTCGTCGTGGTTCGCAAGCCGCGGCTGGCAGCCTCATGCCCATCAGCTCGCTCTGCTCGGCGCGGCAGACCGGGGGAGAGACACTCTCCTCATTGCCCCAACCGGAGGCGGCAAGACGCTGGCCGGCTTCCTGCCGAGCCTCGTCGATCTCACCAATCGGCAGACGAAACAGACAGCGGAAACTTCGCTCCATACGCTCTATGTATCGCCGTTGAAGGCGCTCGCCACCGACATCGCGCGCAACCTCGCGACCCCCATCGAAGAGATGGGCCTCCCCATCAGGCTCGAGACGCGCACTGGCGATACGCCGCCAGCGCGCCGTGCTCGACAGCGGCTCATGCCTCCCAATATCCTGCTCACGACGCCCGAGCAGATCGCGCTGATGCTATCGCACAAGGATGCCGCCAAACTGTTCGGCGCGGTCAAATATGTGATCCTCGATGAGCTGCATGCGCTTGCGTCGAGCAAGCGCGGCGATCTGCTCGCGCTCGACCTCGCGCGGCTGCGCACCCATTCGCCCGAGCTTACCGCCATCGGCCTCTCGGCGACGGTTGCGCGGCCTTACGAGCTTGCCGCGTTTCTCGTGCCACATAAGGGGCAGGTCGCGACCCGATTGGCCGAGATCGTGGTGGGGGGCGAGGGCGCCAAGGCCGACATTTCCATTCTGCGGTCCGAGGCCGAGCTTCCCTGGGCTGGACACTCTGCGCGCTACGCGCTTCCCGAGATGTACCAAGCGATCAAGTCGCATCTCCTCTCGCTGATGTTCGTCAACACCCGCTCGCAGGCCGAGATGCTGTTCCATGAGCTCTGGCGCTACAACGACGAGAATCTGCCGATCGCTCTCCATCACGGCTCGCTCGATGTGGCGCAGCGGCGCAAGGTCGAGGCGGCGATGGTGCACGGCAAGCTCCGCGCCGTAGTCTGCACCTCGACGCTCGATCTCGGCATCGACTGGGGCGATGTCGACCTCGTCATCAATGTCGGCGCGCCCAAGGGCGCGAGCCGGCTTGCCCAGCGCATCGGGCGCGCCAATCACCGGATTGATGAGCCGAGCAAGGCCCTTCTCGTGCCGGCAAACCGCTTCGAGGTGGTCGAATGCCAAGCGGCGCTCGAAGCGGCCGAGGAAGGAGCGCAGGATACGCCGCCCTCGCGGCCGGGGGCGCTCGATGTCCTCGCCCAGCATGTGCTCGGCACGGCTTGCTCTGCGCCGTTCGATCCCGATCACCTCTATCGCGAGGTGGTGAGCGCCGCTCCCTATCAGGGCCTCACCCGCGAGGGATTCGACAAGGTGGTCGCCTTCGTCGCCACCGGCGGCTACGCGCTCGCCAACTACGACCGCTACGCCAAGCTGAAGAAGACTCCGGAAGGTCTGTACCGTCTCTCGCATCCTCGCCTCGTGCAGCAATACCGGCTCAATGTCGGCACCATCGTCGAGGCGCCGATGATCCGCGTCCGCCTCGCGCGGGCCAAGGGCGCGGCGAACGTGCCCGCGGCAGGCCGCGTGCTCGGCGAAGTCGAGGAGTATTTCATCGAGCAGCTCACGCCCGGCGACACATTCGTTTTTGCGGGCGAAGTGCTGTGCTTTGAGGGCATGCGCGAGGAAGATGCAATCGTCACGCGCACGCACGCGACCGAGCCGATGGTGCCGTCCTATGATGGCGGCAAGTTCCCGCTCTCCACCTACCTCGCCGAGCGCGTGCGCAAGCTCTTGGCCGAGCCGCATCACTGGTTGCGCCTCCCCGACCAGGTGTCGGACTGGCTGAGGTTCCAGGCCGATGTCTCGGTGGTGCCAGGCCCGAACGAGGTCCTGGTAGAGACCTTCCCGCGCGGCAGCCGGCATTATCTCGTCTGCTATCCGTTCGAGGGGAGGCTCGCCCACCAGAGTCTCGGCATGCTGCTTACGCGACGGCTCGAACGTGCCGGTGCGGGTCCGCTCGGCTTCGTCGCCAACGAATACGCGCTCGCCGTGTGGGCACTCAACGACATGGGCGAGATGGTTGGGGACGGGCGGCTCGACCTTGCCAAACTTTTCGACGCCGACATGCTCGGCGACGACCTCGACGCTTGGCTTGCCGAGTCGAACCTGATGAAGCGCTCCTTCCGCGTCTGCGCCATCATCTCTGGCCTCATCGAACGCCGCCATCCGGGGCGGGAGAAGACGGGACGCCAGATGACCGTCTCCTCTGACCTTATCTATGACGTGCTCCGCCAGCACGAGCCCGAACATGTGCTGTTGCAAGCAGCCTTCGCCGATGCGGCGACTGGCCTCATCGATGTCGGCCGCCTCAACCAATTCCTGGAACGGATTTGTGGACGAATCAGGCATATTGCACTAAGCCGAGTCTCGCCGCTCGCGGTGCCCGTCATGCTCGAGATCGGCCGGGAGAGCGTTCCTGGGGACGCGAGCGAGACCTTGTTGCGTGAGACCGTCGAAGAGCTCATCGCGGAGGCCTTAAGCGGACATGCTGCGCGCAAAGCCTGATCTCATGCCCGACATCGCTCCATCGCTTCGCTCGCACGTCCGCGTCTGCGGTCACGCCATGCAGCCGCTTGCTGCGGGAGCGCTTTATTGGCAGGCGGAGGACACGCTGCTCGTCGCCGACCTCCATCTCGAGAAGGGCGCCGCCTATGCCGCCCTTGGCATGCTGCTTCCTCCTTACGACACGCGCACCACGCTGCAACGGCTGGGGAAGGTGCTCGACGCGGTGGATCCGGGACGGGTGGTCGCGCTCGGCGACAGCTTCCACCGGAGCGAAGGCGCCGAGTGGCTTGTTGGTGATGACCTTGCGCTGCTCTCTAAGCTGCAGAAGAACCGCGAATGGTACTGGATTTGTGGCAACCATGATCCGCATCTGCCGCTCTGCGTCGGCGGCACGATCTGCACGACGCTCACTATCTCAGGCGTCACGCTCCGCCATGAGCCCTCTTCGCACGCAACCGAGCGCGAAATCGCGGGCCATCTGCACCCCGTGGCGCGCATTGCAAGACGCGGGTCCCTGATCAGGCGCCGTTGCTTCGCGACCGATGGCCTTCGGTTGGTGATGCCCGCCTTCGGCGCGTATGCCGGCGGGCTTAACGTGCTCGATCACGCCTTCGCCGAGCTCTTCCTGCGCCACAGGCTCGAGGCCTGGATGATGGGTCGCGCCGACGTGTATCCCGTGCTCGGAAGCCTGTTGCTGCCCGATTGACTTAGTCGCGGCGGAAAACAACCCAACCGAGCAGCCCGACCAAGACGGCGATCACCACCGCCGCTAGGCCGTAGATGAAGGGATGCTGACGGGCGAGCAGGTACACCACGCGCTCGAAGCCGACCTGACTCACCTCAATTGTGCTCTCATTCTTGCTGATCAGCGTGCCGTCGCGGAAGAGATAGACGTCGGTCGTATAGCGCCCGATAGGGACGTTCACCGGCAGATCGACGCTCGCTCTGAACAGGCTTCGGCCGATGAAGCTCACGCCGTCGTCATGGTCCTGAAACAGGTTTTGGTCTTGCTTGAGGCGGATCAATGCCGAGCGGAACGCTGCCTCCTTCGCATCATCTTCGCCGGTTTTGCCGAAATCGAGGTTGTCAAAACCGATACCGACCGATTTGAGCGTCTCTTCGGTCGTGATCGCCTTGACCGGACGCGTGGAAAGCACGGCATAGAACCCTGGGACGCCTGGGAAGGTTCTGCTGGCGCTGTTCACCCAGATTCCGCCAATGCGTTCCTTGCGTCTCACCACGAATGGCTCGGTGGGGCTCTGGATGACGGTAATGACATCGTACTTGCCTTGATCCGGCGGCGCCGCGCGGCTGAAGTCGACGCTGCCGAAGATGACGATCTCGATGCCGGCAAAATTCGATTGGATCGAGATCTCGCGCGTGGAGATGTCGGACTGCACCGTCTCTTGGGATGGCGGCTCCTCGGCCCTCGCCGGCGCCCACCACAGCGCGAGAAGGGCGGCGGCGAGGCAGAGCTTGTCCTCCATCACGCCCCCGCCAGCACGGGAACGATGCTGTAGACATCCGCGGGCCTAAGCACGAGGTCGAGCAGCAATCGGAAAGCAACTCCCAGAACCAAGAGCGCGAGCAAGAGACGCAGTTGCTCGCTCTTGAGCTTGTGGCCGGCACGCACGCCGAACTGTCCGCCGACCACCCCGCCCGCAGCGAGGATAAGCGCAAGCACCACGTCGAGCGTTTGGTTGAAGGTGGCATGCAGCAGCGTCACGATAGCCGTCACGAAGATGATTTGGAAAATGGCAGTACCAATCACGATGTTGGTCGGCATGCGCAGGAGATAGATCATGGCCGGCACCATGATGAATCCGCCGCCGGCCCCGAGAAAGGCTGCAAGCAGGCCGACCAAGGCACCGATCACGAGCGGCGGTATGGCGCTGATATAGAGGCGCGATTTGGGAAACCGCATCTTGAACGGGAGCCCGTGAATCCAATGATGCGCGCTCGCTCGCCGTGCCGGCACCGGCTTTCCTGCTCGCGCTCTCTGAATGACGCGCAGGCTCTCGATCAGCATCAGCAGACCGATCGAGCCGAGGAAGAAGACATAGGTGACGGAGATCAGCAGTCCGGCCTGCCCAACTTGCCTGAGTAGCCTGAGCAAAATAACGCCGATCAGCGCACCGACGATGCCTCCTGCGATCAGCACATTGGCCATGCGGAGATCGATATTGCCGCGCCGCCATTGGGCAAGCGCGCCGGAGACTGAGGTGGCGACGATCTGATTGGCCCCAGTCGCCACCGCGATCGGCGCAGCGACGCCGGAGAACATCAGAAGCGGCGTTAGCAGAAAGCCGCCGCCCACGCCGAACATGCCCGATATGAATCCGACCGCCGCGCCGAGCCCGAGCATGACCAAAAGGTTCACCGAGATTTCGGCAATCGGCAGGTAGACTTGGAGCATCGGACTAGCCAGAAACGGAAGGCTGGATTCAAAGCCCCAGAAACCAGAAATCGGCGGCGCTGGCCACCGACTTCTCGGTCACAGTGACTGAATTTGTGCCGACTGTGTCTAGCTGGTCAGGCGCTCGAGCTTGGTCACGAGCGGGATGGTGATTTCGCCCGTCTCGTCGAGCCCGTTGCGGCGCTGGAAAGTCCTGATTGCCTCGCGAGTTTGGTCGCGCAGTTCGCCGTTGGCGGGCCCTGCATTGTAGCCAAGCTTGTTGAGGAGCTTTTGCGTCCGGGTGACGAGGGCGCCATTCGGCGTCTCGGCGGAAGCTACCCACTCAGGCGGAAATGCGACCTCGTTGGCCTCGGGGGTAGCAGCCTTTGCCTTCCAATTTTTCAGAGCCTGCTCGGCTGCGGCGAGCGTCTGCGAGTCGAGCTGAGCCTTCACCGAGTCGCGGCGCTTGGCGGCTTCCGTGTCGCCATCCTTGGCCGCAAGCGCGAACCACTGATAGGCTTCGCCGAGATTCTTGGGCATTCCGAGCCCGTGCTCGGCGAGGATGCCAAGATTATATTCGCTATCGGCCAAACCATAAGAAGCGGCTTTGCCGTACCATTTCGCGGCCAGCGGATAGTCGGCCGTCTGACCTTGCGCGCCACTGACGCTGACGGCGAGATTGTGCATCGCCTTGACATTGCCTTTCTCGGCCGCTGCCGCATACCACGAGCGTGCTTTGCCAAGGTCCTTAGCGACGCCCTGGCCACGCTCATACATGGCGGCGAGGCGGTATTGGGCGGGGGCCAGCCCCGAGCCTGCTGCACGCTCGAGCCAGTGCACCGCCTCAGTCAAGTCCTCTGCGGTTCCTTGACCTTGCGCATAGCGAAGCGCGATCGCGTATTGCGCGCGTGGATCACCCGACGCCGCGGCCTCGCGCAGGCTGATCGGGCCAAGCGCCTCGGGTGGGAGGGGAAGTTTGGCCGGCATTGAAAGTGTTGCGGCCTGAGATGGTTCGGACGAAGCTCCTTGTGTCGGATCTTCGATGCTCACCGAGACCCCTGGGGGCAGCGCGGGTATTCCCCCGGGTGTGAACGAAGCGGGCTGCGGCCGGGGCATCTCCGCGGCATCCTCCGGTGCACGGCGATAGGACGACTTGGCGACGTCGGTGACGCCGCCTGCATCGCTTGTGTCGCTTGGGGCGCTATCGTCGGGGCTCGGATCGGTGCCCTGATTGAAGCCGGTCGATGCGCCGCCGGATGGCTCTTGCTCCTCGTCGCTGGGAACGGCCTCCCATTCGCCGGATTTGGCGGGAGCTGCGGCATCTGAGCCACGCTCGACGGGAACCGGTGCGCTCGGCGAGGCGTCGGGGAGAGCCGTGCCGTGCCGCGAGCCTTCGGGAAGAGGCGTGATTTGATCCTCGCCGGCGGGGCTCGGGACACTCTCCTCCGCCGCAGGCGGCGTCGGCTCGACCTCGTGCTTCGAGCGCAGCCGTCCGTAAAGCAGCGCGGCGCTGATCACGAGCAGAATGGCCGCGCTGATCATCAACAGCGAGCGCTTGCGCTTGGCCGGAACCTCTGCTCCCGGAATGCTGTTTGCGGCAATCTTGTCGGAGGTGCGGCGTGCTCTGCCCCCGCCTGTTCTCTCCTCGGCCCTGAGCGCGGCGGCCTGAGCCGCTCTACGGGCGGCGGCCACGAGGTCGTCATGGGCAAAATCTGCA
>JBLMXO010000043.1:0-5492 GCA_050257815.1 Actinomycetota bacterium | reverse complement strand
TCGCTCTCCTCCTCACCCTGTCGATCGGCAACGGTATCTCTCAGGCGATCCTCGGCCGCTCATATTTCCAAGCTCTGCTTTAATACAGGGGCGTGGTGATCCAGGAAGGCCCCCATCGGGTGCTGATGAGGACAATGCGCGTCAGCGATTTCATGCGGCCCCTCGCGGACGGAGAAACCGACATTCTTCCTGAGGCCGCGAGGGAACTTGCGCTGCGCCCCGACGACACGCTCGAGACGGCGCTTCGTGTTTTCGACACCTCAGGCGCCGAACGGGTCCCCGTGGTTCACCTCGACCGTGGGCGGATTGTGGGTTGGGCGAGTCAGGTCAGCGCTCTCGCTAGGTTCAACAAAGAGCTGATCGCGTCGAGCGTCGAAGAGCACCGCTGATCCGCCTAGTCGAGCCGCGTGGTGCCGTATTGGATGACCTTGACCTTCTCCGTGGTCACCAGCGCGCTCCCCATCATGCCTTCGATGGCATCGACGAAATCGTTGATCTTCTCCTCGCTGTCGACGATCTCGATGACGAGCGGCAGGTCCTGCGACAGGCGGACGATCTTGGTGGTGTGCAGCACGCTTGAATGTCCGAAGCCCATCGGTCCACGCAAGACGGTGGCTCCGGCAAGATGCATCTCGCGCGCTTTCAGCACGATCGCCTCGTAGAGCGGCCTGTGATCGGCCCTGTCGTCTTCGCCGATGAAGATGCGCAAGAGAACGGCGTCGCGGGAGAGCGCCATGGTCAGATCCACTTGAGAGCGTTGATGGAAGCGGCGAGAGCATAGCCTGCCCACACGGCAAGGAGGCAGGCAATCACCGATAGCGCGATATTGGCGGAAGCGAGCAGCCATTCCCCGTCCTGGAGCAAGGCAAGCGTCTGGAGGCTGAACGATGAGAAGGTGGTGAAGCCGCCGAGAATGCCGGTCATGACGAATTGTCGCGCCGTGGTCCCAGCGAAGATGCGGCCGTCGGGACCGGTCAGCGTGGCGAAGAAGCCGATGGTCAACGAACCGAGCACGTTCACGAACAGCGTGCCCCAGGGGAAGGTCTCGCCGAATAACCGTGCGGCGACACCCGTGCATAAGAAGCGCGCGGCACCGCCGAGCGCGCTGCCGAGTGCAACCCAGAGATAAAGTGCGAGCGAGAACGGCATTAGAGGGTTCCTCGGAAAGGCCCATTTGGCCTCGGTCGGGCAAAGCGCATGATGGCTCCTTCTCTTCAGTCCGCGGGAGGGGAGGCGGGCAAAGCAAAACCCGCCACGCGGCGGGTTGCGGACCAGGGCTCCCACCGCCTATCAACAGCGCGGTAGGAGTCATTAGCCTTTCGGCAAGAGCGATCGGCGGTTTCGGGGGAACTCCATCCCCTTCGAACTCTAGAGCCATGCTAGACGAGTCTCTTGCCGGATCAAGCCCAAACGAGCGCACATGGTTCCCAAAGGCTCAAGGTCAGCTGCTCGGCCCGAGGGGCAGGCGGCCACGCAGAGGCCATCGGTCGAGACGCGTACGGTCGACGAGAGCGAGGACGGCATGCGGCTCGACCGCTGGTTCCAGACGCGTTATGCGGGCTTGCCGCATAGCCGGCTCGAGAAGCTGCTGCGCACCGGCCAGGTGAGGGTGGATGGCGGCAGGGCCAAGGCAAGCACGCGGCTTGCTTCAGGCCAGATTATCCGCGTCCCACCACTTCCTGACGTACCGCCGCCGCCTACGCCCAAGCACGCGCTGTCGAAAGCCGACCGCGCGTTCCTTGCTTCCATCACCCTTTATGAGGATGACGACCTGCTCATTTTGAACAAGCCGTCGGGCATCGCGGTGCAGGGGGGCACCAAGACCACGCAACACATCGACCGCTTGCTCGAAGGAATGGGCGATGGACCCGAGACGAGGCCCCGGCTGGTGCACCGGCTCGACCGCGACACCTCCGGCGTGCTCGTCATCGCCAAGCGGCGCTCCGTCGCCGCCAAGCTCGGTCGTGCCTTCCAAATGCGCTCGGTGCGCAAGATCTATTGGGCGATCGTAAGAGGCGTGCCCAAGCCGATGCAAGGGAAGGTCGAGGCAGCTCTGGTAAAGGCCGCCGGGCCCGAAGGTGACCGTGTGCGCAAAGCGCGGCCGGGCGAGCAGGACATCGCCCAGGCTGCCGTGACCCACTACGCGGTAGTGGACAGGGCGGGGCAGACGGCTTCCTTCGTCTCGCTCAAGCCCGTCACCGGGCGGCAGCATCAGCTCCGCGCACATATGGCCATCATCGGCCACCCCATCCTGGGCGATGAGAAATATCAGGGTGACCGCGATCTGCCTCCTGGCGTTCCGCGCAAGCTCCAACTGCACGCACGCCGCATCAGCTTTCCGCATCCGTCGGGCGAAGGCGTGGTCGACGTCACCGCGCCGTTGCCTCCTCACATGGCAGCGGCGTTCGAGGCGTTCGGTTTCGAGGCGAGGGAGCCGGCGGGAGGAGAGGGCGAAGGTTAGCGAGGCATCACGATGCGCACTTGGCGAGAAGCCCCTCGCGGGTCTTGATCTCGCTCTCCAATTCCGCCAAGGGCACCTTGTAGAGCACGCACCAGCGGTAGTGCGCGCTGCGATCCTCCGACCACCGGGGACCGCTATAGTTGCAGGCCTTCGTCACGCTGACGGCCACCTGCTCAATTGTCCGGTCGGCGTACCACTGACAGGTGCAGAGCCTGACATCGTTGGCTCGTGCTGCGGCCGCGTCCTCGACGGCAGCCTTGGGGGTGCCAAGGCACCAGCCAAAGTGCGTCTCGATGTCTGTGGCCCAGCGCCAGCCATGGAAGTCACAATGGAACTTGAGTGCGAGCACGGCCTCATCTGACGCTTGTCTCGCATAACCATCGCAGAAAGTGGCCTCGGCGGCCTCGGTCGAGCCGTGGAAGGCGAAAATGCCAAGGAAAACCAGCAAGCCTATGATGAAGGCCCCGCAGCGCTCCATCGGCTTTCCTTGCGGCTTAGTGTCAGTGAACCAGCACATCCCCATCCAAGTTAGAGCGGGAGACGCTGGAGATAAATGGTTTGCGAAGGTCATGCGGCTTTTGCCGGAAGGCTTTGCGCTGATTTTTCCGAACCTTCGGACTTTGTCGCCGAAGGCTCATGATCAAACGACCGTGGCGAGGTAGCTGGAAATGGCTGGCAAAGGAAACTGGTTCATACGATTTGCGCAATATGTGTCCCATGTGACAGGAAGGCCGATCGCCTTCATTCTCGCCGTTGGCGCGATTGTCGTTTGGGCCTGTTTGGGGCCGGTGTTCGGCTATAGCGATACTTGGCAGCTTGTCATCAACACGGCCACGACCATCATCACCTTCCTCATGGTGTTCGTGATTCAGAATACGCAGAACCGTGACACCGCATCCTTGCACATCAAGCTTGACGAGTTGATCCTCGTGACACGAAAGGCGCGCAACCAACTGCTGGATCTCGACACCCTCGACGACAAGGAACTCGAAAAGCTGAAGAAACAATATGCGCGAGTCGCTCAAGAGGAGATCCCAGCCGAATTGGAGGAACGACGCAGCAGATCGTCGCCGCCGAAACGGAGCAGTGCGAAAACTTCAACGGCAAAGTCAGGTGCGGCGAAGAAAGCCGAGGACAAGGCCTGAGCGATGGCTGAGAACGGCGCGAGCGCTCACCCGGCAGCCAAGGCCGCTTCATCCGCGTTGCCGAAGCGCTTCTACAAGGCGGTCGCGATCAAGGACGAGGAGGGAGGGGGGGCTTCTCTCCTCCTCGACGGCAAGCCCGTGCGCACGCCGGGCAAGGCATCGCTGACCCTGCCCGCCCGCACGCTTGCCGAGGCCGTCGCGGCCGAGTGGCGCGGGCAAGGCGAGCGCATCGATCCTTTGACCATGCCGCTTACGCGGCTTGCCAACAGCGCGATCGATGGCGTCAAGGGACGCGAGGAGGCGGTGATCGACGACATCGCGCGGCTTGCGGCCTCGGATCTTCTCTGCTACCGCGCTGACGGGCCCAAGGCCCTGGTCGAGGCGCAGAGCGCGCATTGGGACAAGGTACTTGCCTTCGCGCGCGACGAGCTCAAGGCGCCGCTCGTACTTTCCCAGGGCATCGTGCATGTTGCGCAGCCGGAAGCCTCGCTCGCGCGCATCAGGGGTGAGTTCGCAGGCCTCGATCCCTTCGCCCTCGCGGCACTCCACGTGATGACGGCGCTGACCGGCTCGGCGCTCCTCGCGCTGGCAGTCCTCCGCGGCAAGCTCACGCCGGAGGAGGCATGGGCGGCCGCTCACGTCGATGAGGACTTCCAGATCAGCCAATGGGGCGAGGACGCCGAGGCCAAGGCGCGGCGCGAGAATCGCTTCCGCGACTTCGCCGCCTCGGCCAAGATGCTCGATACACTGCGAGACTGAACGCGACGGTCAGCGATTGTTGCCGGAGACGGTGATGATGTCGGTCCACGGCCCGTCGGGCACGTCTATCTCATCGACAAAGCGCCAGGCGGTGACGGCATTCTCCTTCATGCCGAGCGCATGCCACACCGCGGGCGAGACATCGAGCCCCGCCTTGGCATCGAAGGTGTTCAGCGGAACAAGCGATGCGCCGAAGACGAAAGCGAAGTCGTCCTCGCCGCAAGGGCCGACATCCTGCCATTGGGCGAAGCAGACCCGGAGATTGTGCCTGATCTCGACCCAGCGGTTCTTGAGCAGCGGCGTGAGGCCAGGCTGATACCACGGCACCTCGCGCGCCTTCGGCTTGAACGAGCCGTCGCGGGCAAACTCGCCATAGGGGAGCGCCACGTAGAACGGGTTCTCCTTCGGCGTGAAGCCTACGGGGTGATGGTGCGCGCGGTCGAACGGGTCGTCGACGCCGCCGAAACTTGCGAGCCAATCCTTGTCCCAATAGCTCTCGGCGTTGGAGATGAAGGCGTTCGACGCATCGGCCTCTTCGCCCACCCAGAACATCGTGGTCATGGTCTCTTTGAAGCCGGGCGCGGTCGCAGCCATGAGAGGTCCGAGACGTCCTTCGAGCAGGGTCAGGCCGGCGCCGGCGGAAAGCCCGGCCAGAACATTTCGGCGCGTGAGATTGGACATGATTCGTCCTTTCTCCCCCCAGCGCCAGCTTGAGCCCTTAGACCCTGAATTTGACGAGAATTCAGCATGGAGGTGGCGTCGCCGAATTTCCCCTCTCCCCGACGGGGAGAGGTGCAAAGAGCGGCCATTTGCGCCGGTAGCAGCCCATGCTATTTCACCCGTCATGGCCGCGTCACATGGGGAGCCTCGATGAAGGAAGTCCTGGAAGAGCTTGAAATCCGCCGCGAGAGGGCCCGCGCAGGCGGCGGCAGCGCGCGCACCGAGGCGCAGCACAAGCGCGGCAAGCTCACCGCGCGCGAGCGGCTCGAGCTCTTGCTCGACGATAACTCCTTCGAGGAGTTCGACATGTATGTCGAGCACCGCTGCATCGATTTCGGCATGGAGAAGACGCGCGTGCCGGGCGACGGCGTGGTCACCGGCTGGGGCACCATCAACGGCCGCGTCAC
>JBLMXO010000042.1:0-3196 GCA_050257815.1 Actinomycetota bacterium | reverse complement strand
CTTCCTTGCCAGTGAGCAGCGCGTGCACAGGTGCATCGAAGCCGAGCGCCGCGGCGGAGGCCGGCACGTCATGCACCTCGCCGTCGGTGATCATGATGACGCCGGCGAGCCGGTCGGGCGGTACGTCGGACAGCGCCTGACCGAGATCGGTGAACAGCATGGTGCCGTCGCGCTCGCTATCGGAGGAGGTCGAGGTCGAATGCACCCAGCGCACGTCGAGATTGGGAATCGCCTTCAGCCTGTCCTTGAGCTGTTTGCGCACCTCCTCGGTGCGCGCGGTGCGTCCGGCGATTGCTTGACTCTGGCTGTCATCGACCACGACAGCGAGCACGTCGTTGAGCGGCTGGCGATCCTCTTGCTTCAGATGCGGATTGGCGAGGGCAAGCAGGAGGAGCGCGAAGCTGAGCAGGCGCAGCACCGCACCGCGCCGCGAGCGCCAGAAGAGCAGCGCGAGCAGTAGGGCACCGATGCCAGCAATGGCCCACAGCACGGGCCACGGCACGAAGGGCAGGAACTCGACCGACCAGTTCATTAGCTCACTGCCCTAACCGCTCGAGCAGGGCAGGGACATGCACCTGATCGGCCTTGTAGTTGCCCGTGAGCGCGTACATCACCAGGTTGACGCCGGCGCGGAAGGCCATCTCGCGTTGCACCTCACCGCCGGGGACGGCGGGATAGATGGGACGATTGGAATCATCGAGCGCCCAGGCCGAGGCGAGGTCGTTAGAGGTGATGACGATCGAGCTCACCCCGTCAGTCCGGCGTGAGCGTTCGCTCCGCTCGGACTCGTCCTCCGGCTCGGCCTCGACCCATAGTGGGCCGCCGTCATAGCGGCCGGGGAAGTCCCGCATCAGATAGAACGACTTGGTCAGAACATGATTTTCGGGAACGGGCTCGAGCGGCGGAATGTCGAGCTGGCCGATGAGGCGGGTCAGAGCCTTGTTCTGCGCACCGCTGTCAGTCGGCGAGAGACCCTGATCGCGCGTATCGAAGATGATCATTCCGCCCTGTTTCATATAGGCGTCGATCTTGGCGAGGGTGGCGTCAGAGAGAGGCTGGGCATCGTCGCGCACAGGCCAATAGAGGAGAGGGAAGAAGGCAAGCTCGTCCTTGTCGATGTCGACGCCCATAGGGTCGGCGGGCTCGAGCGCCGTGCGAGCACGCAGCACCTTGCTGAGGCCCGACAGACCTTCCTCGCTGGTGCGGTCGATATCCGGGTCGCCGGTGATGACATAGGCGAGGTGGGTCTGCAGCGTGGCCTTGAGCGCGAAGTCGTCGGCAGCGTTGCTCGTCGCGGGGGGCGGCTGGTCGGCTTCGGCAGCGTGGGTGAGTTGTGGTAGAAGCGTGAGCGCGAGCAGGACGACGGCAGAGGTTGCCGCGACCCGGCGGCGCAGCCGCAAGCCCGTGCTCAGAATGAGCACGGCCAGCACGTCGATGGCGAAGAGCGCGAGCGCCGCGAGATAGAGCCAAGGCTCGAGCGCGCGCGGCTTCTTAAGCGTGTAGCCGCTGATGGCTTGAGCCGCGTCGATCGTCTTGAGCGGCACGAGCTCGGTCTTGGCGGTGACGATGTTGAAGGCGCGTGCGGCGCCTGAAGAACCGTAATAGCCGGGCGGATGGTCGGGACCGGGGACGGTCGTGTCGATCTTGTCGGCGGCAATCGGAGCGGCACGGAGCGGCGGTGAGGTGAGCTGGCCAAACCCGTCGAGAGTTTGAATCGGGGGTAGCGCCATCGAGGAAGGCGCGGGAGCACTACCTGGTTGCGGCGCGGCTTCGAGGCCATCGCTCTTGTCCGTGGTCACGATTGTTACTTGGCTCGGGCCGAGCGTGACCACGCGGCGAAGCATCTCGACGAACAGACCCGAGAGCGGCAGGTTCGACCAATCGGAATTCGCCGTCACGTGGAACAGCACGATATAGCCTTGCCCCTGCTTCGTGGCGGTGACAAGCGGCGTGCCATCGGCAAGGGTGGCCCACACTTCGGCGTCAGACGACACGGTGGGATCGGCCAGCACCTGACGGTTCACCTTGACGTCGTCGGGGACGGTCAACCCGCGGAAGGGGCTCTTCTCGTCGAAGGGCGCGAGTGGCTGAGGCGTGCTCCAGGAGAGCGAGCCGCCGAGCGAGCGGCCGCCGCGGCGAAGGGGCACGGGAAGAAGCTCATCGCCGCCTTGCTCTAATCGAGGCCCAGCGAAGCGGATGAGAATGCCGCCCGCTTTGAGCCAGGCGGTCAGCTCTTCCTGCGTGCCGGGGACGAGCTTGCCAATATCGGCGAGCACGATGGTCGAGACCTTTTGCTGGTCGATCAGGTCGTGGATCCCGGTTGCGACGTTGCCTTCGGCCGGTGTGACGACATCGGCATAAGGCGACAGCGCCCGCTGCACGTAATAAAGCGGCGAGAGGAGGGGCTGCGCCGCCTCGCGCGATTCGCCGGACACGATGCCCACGCGGTGCCATTGCGAGCGCGCATCCATGAGATGGACGGCGCCAGCCGAGCGCTCTCCGGCAATCTCGAGGCGTGCGACCTGGTTCCTGATTTCGAGCGGCAGGTCGAATTTGGCCGTCGCCTCGTGCGCACCTTCGGCAATGGTGAATTGCGCATCGCCAAGCGGCTCGCCGCGCCCGGTCACAGCCTTCACCACGCCGACACGCGGACCGTCACCGCCGGCAAGCACGCGTGCCTCGAGGCCCGCTCCTTCTCCCGTCGCCTGGCCGAGAGCGAGCGCCTGATCGTCCTTGCCTGGCCGCAGCATGGTGAAGCTGCCGGTTGAGCCTCTAAGTTTGGCAATGACATTCGTGAGCGCGTCGCCCTCGCTGTAGTCGAGGCCGTCAGAGAGCCAGAGCACGCTGTAATCCGTCTTGCCGGCGAGGTTGTGATCGAGCGTAGCGGCAAGCGCGGCGCGGTCCGGAGCGTATGGCTGGGGCGAGAGGCCGGCGAGACGCTCGCGGGCCTCATCCGGGCTCAATGGGTCGCTCACCGGCTGGGTGGGCGCAGTCGGTGCGAGCACGATTGTGCGTCCGTCGCGCCCAGCGCGGTCGATCGCTGTCTCGATTGCCTCGCGCCGCTCGGGCCAATGCGCAGCGGAGGCCCAGCCATTGTCGACGATAAGGACGAGCGGGCCAGTGCCGGCAAATGTCTGGCGGTCCGGATTGAGAACGGGGCGAGCGAGGGCAAGGATGATCAATGCCGCAAGCAGCA
>JBLMXO010000041.1:0-5201 GCA_050257815.1 Actinomycetota bacterium | reverse complement strand
GTGACGGCGAGCTTGTCGATGCCCATGCGGTGGGCCGTCTCGTAGAAATAGACGTCGCAGGAGGATTTGATCGCATCGTGGAGCGCGATCGGCCCGTGTCTCTTCCAGCAGTGGAAGAGATGCTTGCCGAAGAGGTAGCCGCCCTGGCAGACGATGCGCTCCTCCGGCTTGACCACCCCGGCGGTGAGGGCTGCCAGAGCATTGACGACCTTGAAGGTCGAGCCCGGAGGATAAAGCCCGTCGACTGCGCGGTTGTTGAGCGGCTCGTCCTCATTCTTGACCAGCTCAGCCCATTGCTGGGCGTCGGGCTTGAAGCTGATGTCATTGGGGTTGAAGGACGGCACCGAGACCATCACCAGCACGTCGCCGGTGGTGCAATCGAGCGCCACCAGTGAGCCGCGGCGCTCGCTGGCGATGCGGTTATAGGCGATCGCCTGCAGCTCATGATCGATGGTGAGGACGAGATCCTTTCCGGGCACGCTTGGCGTCGAGCCGAGCTCACGCACGATGCGTCCATGCGCGTCGACCTCGGAGGTAACGTTGCCGGCATGTCCCCGGAGCGACCGATCAAAGCCCTTCTCGATGCCCGTCTTGCCGATGCGGAATCCCGCCAGGCGCATGACCGGATCTTCGTCGATCTCGCCTTTGCCGGCCAAGCCGACATAGCCGACGACATGGGCCAAGGGTTGTGGGTTGCTGTAGATGCGGAACGAGCCGACATCGGTGGCGACACCGGGGAGTTGCGGCGCGAGAACATTGAGAAGCGCGAATTGCCGCCAAGAGAGCCCCTCGACCACGAGCACCGGCCGGTAGCTGCTCTGGCGGCGCGCGGTCCTCAACACGCGATCGCGGTCTTGAGGCGGCACTGGAACAATCCGCGAGATGGCGTCAAGCGTGCGTCCGAGACCCTTGGCAAAGGCCGGAACGATCACGACGCGGAGGCTCTCACGGCTCTCGGCCACCGGCGTGCCGAAGCGATCATAGATCGCACCGCGCTTCGGCGCCGTGAGCTGGCGGCTCAGGCGATTCTCATCGGAAAGCAGCCGGTATTCCGACGTGTCCAGGATCTGGAGCTGACGAAGCCGCCAAGCGAGCAGTCCGAACAATCCGGCCTGCCCTGCCCCAAGCAGAAGCGCGCGGCGCGAGAAGCGCAGGCGCTGCTTGCGTGCGGGATCGCGCGCCCTCGCGTCTCCCGGAGTGCGCGTCTTCATGTCCAGCTCCGGAACATGGAGTGATCGGGCCGAAGGCCGCCGCGTTTGATCCACACGACACCGCGCAGCACGACCGGGAAGAGCGCGATCGAGGCGAGCGTGCCGAAGAAAATCGGCCACCAATCGATCCAACGAAAGAAGTAGAGCGAGCCGAGCAGCCAGCCAAATATCCCGAGCGTCGTAATCAACGCGCCCCAGATAAGCCACAGGATCCAGAGATCGCGCGGCTCGACGCTGAAACGCAACAGGCCGCCTGCGCTCGCCGCGATCAACGTCATCAGAGCAAAGAAGCCGAGCGGTCCGCCGCTCATCACGTCGGTCAGGAGGCCGAGCAGCATGCAGGCAAAGAGCGGCAACGAAACGTCCGGCATGATGCGCCAGCAGAACACCATCATCACCACGACGAGAGGAAGCATGAAGGTGGCGTCAGCCGGCAAACCCCACGGCACCGCGGTCGCGAGCACCGCGAGGAGGACCGAAAGCGCCGGCAGGATGGGGTTCATCGATCGGCCTGCGCGTTCTCGACCGCGCCCGCGCTGCTCTCCTCGGCGCCCGCATGTTTGACGGCGCTGCCGACGGGATTGATGCTCGACACAGGCTCGGCCGGCGGGGGCGGCACGACTGTCGTGGCCGCGGTCGCAGGCGTCGCCGACAGCGGACCATCGATCGGGCCTGCCACCGGGTCGCTGCTCTCGAGCTCCGGCGTATCGAAGAACAGGACGCTGACCACATCGAGTGCGCGGAGATCGGCATAGGGCCGCACCCTGAAGGCGCCAGCGGTGCCCGTCACCGTGCCGACGCGAAGACCGCGTGGCAGCACGCCGTCGCTGCCGGACGTGTAAACCTCGTCGCCTTCATAGAGCGTGGCACCGTCAGGGAGGAAATCGAGCCTGAGCTCGGCGCTGTTGTCGCCAGAGGCCATGGCGCGGACGCCGGCCGGCCCGACGAGGACCGGGATGTGGCTGTTGAGGTCGTTCAACAGGAGCACGCGCGCGACTGAGGAACCGGCATCGACCGTGCGCCCGATCAAGCCATTGCCGTCGATGACGGCATAGCCGACACGCACGCCGTTATCCCTGCCGAGATTGATCAGCGCGCTACGAAGGAACGGACCGCGTGCGTCGGCGATGACACTGCCGGTGACGAAATGGAGCGCCGGCTCGTCCACCGCATTCAACAAAGCACGGAGATGAGCGTTCTTGCGCTCGAGCAGCTTCGCATTCCACTCCCATTGCTTGAGCTGCTCATTCTCGGCCTTGAGCCGATCAATTTCATGGAAGGCGTCGGCATAGGAGCGCGCGCGGGTGAGCAAGTGCCGGCCTTTGATCACCGGGATCGAGGCGGCCTCCAGCAACGGCGCCGTGAGGTCGACGAAGCGCTCGCGCAGATCGTCGAGCCCGTTATGGCCGATGCGGCTCAACACGAGGAGCAGAGCGCAGAAGAAATAGAGAGCGAATGTGAGCAGCTCACCCCTCGCCCTCCGCCAGGACCGGCGGGGAGTGCGGTAGATCGATGATGCCGCCCCTCGCATCGTTAATCCTGCTCGAGGGAATGCCTCCGAGGCGTCTTCCTTCCCTCGTCGTTTCCGGGCTCCCGCAGCCGGGAAGCCTCACTTGGTTTATCTCCGGCTCAAGGCTTGATCAGAAGATGAGCCATGGAGTCGAGCTGCTCGAGTGCCATGCCGGTGCCGCGCACCACGCAGCGCAGCGGATCTTCGGCGATCTTAAACTTCACGCCAGTCTCTTGGGCCAGCCGCACGTCGAGCCGGTCAAGCAGAGCCCCGCCACCAGTCAAGTAGATGCCTGAGTCGCAAAGATCCGCCACCAGCTCAGGCGGCACATCGGCAAGCGCCTGGCGAATGCCGCCAACGACCTGCTGGATCGGAAGGCTCAAGGCCTCGGCGATGTCATGCGGCTCGAGCGTGATCTCGGTGGGAAAGCCGCGCTGCAGGTCGCGGCCCTTCATGTGGATAGTCACGCGCTCGCCGTTGCCCTTGGCGAGAGCGGACCCTTGCTCCTTCTTGACCTGTTCGGCACTCGCCGAACCGATAAGGAGATGATGCTTGAAGCGCACATAATTGACGATCGCCTCGTCCATCGCGTTGCCCGCGGTGCGGATTGAATGCGAGTAGATCACCTCTCCCATCGACAAGACGGCGATGTCGGTTGTGCCGCCGCCGATATCGACGATCATGGAACCGCGCGTCTCGGTAATGGGAAGGCCCGCGCCGACCGCCGCAGCCACCGGCTCTTCGATCAGATAGACGCGGCGCGCACCCGCCGACAATCCCGCTTCATGCACCGCGCGGCGCTCCACGGGAGTGGCGCTCGCCGGCACGCAAATCATGATGCGCGGGCTCGAGAACAGAGAGCGGCGCTGCACGCGGCGAATGAAATGCTTGATCATCTCTTCGGCCGCAGCGAAGTCGGCGATCACGCCGTCGCGCAGCGGCTGGATCGTTTCGATTTTGCTCGGGGTGCGCCCGAGCATCGTCTTGGCCTCACGGCCAACTGCTATGACCTTGCGCTCGCCGTCGCGCGCTTGCGTGACCGCTACGACGGAAGGCTCGTCGAGAACGATCCCCCGTCCGGGCACGTAAACCAGCGTGTTGGCCGTGCCAAGGTCGATGGCCATGTCTCTGGAGACAAAGCCCGAGACCTGCGAGAACATAACCCGCCCCAATTCGGCTCGATCGCGTGAGGGAAAGAGCCATAAACGCCACTGAAATCACGAGCGGCAGAAAGCTGTTACTTAGTGCTTGGCCATCCGCCGAGCGCGTCGCCATGTTGCGGCAAATCCGCGTGGCGGGCAATGCGTTGAGGGGCTGATTTGTAAAAACAATTCGCTTGCCACGGCGAAGTCCCGGATTGCGCTGATTGAGTCCCCGCGAAGCGCCGGTCCTTGCCACAATTCGCCGTCCGTTAAGGCGCGCCTTTAAAGATCTGACACAATGTGGCGGCGCGGCTTCACAATCCGCAGCCAGCTGCGATTAAGGCAGCCCCGTTGCCAGCGAGCCCGCTTCAATCACCGGCGGGTTCGCCGGCGATTGAAGTCGTCGCTGCCCAAGATCAGGGCGCAGAGCTTAGGATGCGAGCATGGTCTCGGGCTTCCGCCGGCCCTCGCGGGCGAGCAGCTTGTTCAGCGCGCTCACATAAGCCCGCGCCGAGGCAACAAGGGTGTCGGTGTCGGAGCCCCTACCCGTCACGGTCTTGCCATCGGCCTCGAGCCGCACCGTCACCTCGGCCTGGGCGTCGGTGCCTTCGGTGACGGCGCTCACCTGATAGAGCGGGAGCCGCGCCTCGTGCGGCACAAGCGCCTTGATTGCGCGGAACGTCGCATCGACCGGACCGTCGCCCGTCGACTCGCAGGTCTGCTGTTTGCCGTCGATGTCAAGCGTAAGCGTCGCCTTTTGCGGACCGCCGGTGCCGGCGATCACGGTCAGCGCCACGACCTTGATGCGGTCATGAGCGCTAGCGATCTCCTGATCGACCAACGCCTCAAGATCCTCGTCATAGACGTGCTTCTTGCGGTCGGCAAGCGCCTTGAAACGGACGAAGGCATCCTCGAAGGCATTGTCGCCGAGCTCGTAGCCGAGCTCCTTCAGCTTCTCGCGGAAGGCGTGGCGCCCCGAATGCTTGCCCATGACGAGAGAGGATTCCTTCAGACCCACGCTCTCGGGCGTCATGATCTCGAACGTCTCGGCATGCTTCAGCACGCCGTCCTGGTGGATGCCGCTCTCATGCGCGAAGGCGTTACGACCGACGATCGCCTTGTTGTATTGAACCGGGAAGGCAGTCACACGCGACACGAGCTTGGAGGCGCGGGTCAGCATGGTCGTGTCGATGCCGGTATAGAACGGCATCACGTCGCCGCGCGTCCTGATCGCCATGACGACCTCTTCGAGCGCGGCGTTCCCTGCCCGCTCGCCAAGACCGTTGATGGCGCATTCGATCTGCCGCGCGCCGGCGATGACGCCCGCCAAGGAATTGG
>JBLMXO010000040.1:0-8322 GCA_050257815.1 Actinomycetota bacterium | reverse complement strand
GAGACGGCGCGCTTCTTGGGCGAACCCGTTAAGCTTGTCGGCGTTGCCCATATCGAGGGTCATCGATGCTGCGATGAACTCGGTTGGGTAGTTGGCTTTGAGATAAGCGGTCTGATAGGCGATCAGCGCGTAGGCCGCGGCGTGGGACTTGTTAAACCCGTATCCGGCGAACTTGGCCACCAGTTCGAAGATATATTCGGCACGGGCGGGGTCGACGCCGTTCTTGATCGCGCCATCGACGAAGCGCGTCTTCTGCGCATCCATCTCCTTCTTGATCTTCTTGCCCATGGCCTTGCGGAGGACGTCGGCCTGACCGAGGGTGAAGCCGGACAGCACCTGGGCGATCTGCATCACCTGCTCCTGATAGATGATGACCCCGTAGGTCTCCTTCAGGATCGGCTCGATCATCGGGTGCAGGCTCTCGATTCCCTCGCGACCGTGCTTCCGGTTCACGTAAGAGTCGATGTTGTCCATCGGCCCAGGGCGGTAGAGCGCAACGATGGCGATAATGTCCTCGAAGCGGTCGGGCTTCAGCTTACGCAGCGCGTCGCGCATGCCCTGACCTTCGAGTTGGAATACGCCCACCGTGTCGCCGCGCTGGAGGAGCGCGAAAGACGCCGGATCGTCGAGTGGGAAGGTCACCGGGTCGATGGCGATGCCTTTGCGGGCGATCAGCTTTCGTGCCGTCTCGATCACGGTCAGAGTCTTCAGTCCCAAGAAGTCGAACTTCACGAGGCCGGCAGCTTCTGCCCATTTCATGCTGAATTGCGTCGCGGGAAGCTGCGCGCGCGGATCGCGATAGAGCGGCACGAGATCGATCAAGGGGCGGTCGGCGATGACGACGCCTGCGGCATGGGTCGAAGCATGGCGGTAGAGGCCTTCCAGCCGCTGCCCAATGTCGAGCAGCTTTGCCACGATCGGCTCGGAGTCGCGCGCCTCTTGCAGCCTAGGCTCGCCTGCAATGGCCTGCGAAAGTGAAATCGGGTTCGCCGGGTTCATCGGCACGAGCTTGCACAGCCGGTCGACCTGGCCGTAAGTCATCTGCAGAACCCTGCCGACGTCGCGCAGCACCGCGCGCGCCTGGAGCTTGCCGAAGGTGATGATGTGGGCCACGCGGTGCGCGCCGTAACGCTCGCGCACATAGGCAATCACTTCGTCACGGCGGTCCTGGCAGAAATCGATATCGAAGTCGGGCATCGAAACGCGCTCAGGATTGAGGAAGCGCTCGAACAGAAGCCCGAAGCGAATGGGATCGAGATCGGTGATCGTGAGCGCATAAGCGACCAACGAACCTGCGCCTGAGCCGCGGCCGGGGCCAACGGGGATTCCTTGCGCCTTGGCCCATTTGATGAAGTCCGCGACGATAAGGAAATAACCCTGATAATTCATGCGGGTAATGACATCAAGTTCGAACGCTAAGCGTTGCTCGTAGGCCTCGACGGTCTCGCCTGACGCTACACCATGCTGGGCGATGCGCTGTCTCAGCCCCTGCTCTGCCTGGCGCCTGAGCTCGGCCGCCTCCGTCTCGGCGCCTGCTTCAGCAAAGTCGCCGTCGGACAGGAAGGGCGGCAAGATCGGCTCGCGCTCCTTGGGCCGATAGGCGCAGCGGCGCGCAATCTCGATCGTATTGTCGAGCGCCTCGGGCAGGTCGGCGAACAGCTCGCGCATCTTGGCGCTAGACTTGAAATAGTGCTCAGGGCTCAAACGACGTCGATCATCGACGGCGACATAACTCCCTTCCGCGATGCAGATCAGCGCGTCATGCGCCTCGAAATCGTCGGCACTCGCGAAATAGGGTTCGTTGGTAGCGACGATAGGAAGGTCGAGATCATAGGCGAGGCCGACCAGCGAAGCCTCAACGCTCCGCTCCCGCGGCAGGCCGTGGCGCTGGATCTCGACATAGAGCCGGTCGCCGAACATGCCTCTCAGCATCTCGACCCTGCTCCGCGCGAGGTCGGGGTTTCCATCGGCAAGCGCGAGATCGATGACCCCTTCAGGACCTCCCGTGAGAGCAATCAAACCTTCCGCATGGGCAGCGAGATCGGCAATAGAGGTGACCACCTCGCCCGTGTCGGCGGCGGTAAAATAGGCCTTGGTCGAGAGACGCATCAAATTGGCGTAGCCGCCGGCATCCTTGGCAAGGAGGGCGATGCGTCCGTCAGCGCGCGGTCCCTTAAGCTCGGTGCCGACAGGACCCGCGTCCCTCTCAGCCGCGAAGCTGATCGACAAAGTCAGTCCGATGATGGGCTGGACGCCAACCTCGGCAAGCGCATTGGAGAATTCGAGCGCACCGAAAAGATTGTTGGAGTCGGTGAGAGCGAGCGCTGGCGCACCATCACCACCGGCGAGTGCCGCGAGCTTCGGTATCGTCAGTGCGCCCTCGAGCAGCGAATAGGCCGAGTGCGTGCGCAAATGCACGAAGGGGCGGTTGTCGTGGATGACTTTCTCCATTCCCGCAAAGAGTCACTGCCTAAGGATTCGGTACAAGCGATGTGCGGCCGCCCGACCGGACATTTCCACCGTTTACATGCTCACCCGATTTTGTTCTTATTTTGTTCCACATGAAACAAGGAGGAGGCGTCCTGCAGCGTAGAGCGCGTAGTGCTTGATTCTACGTACTATTTCTCCGTCTGCCGGTTGTCGCGGCTCAGGTTCTGGCGACTTTCGCTACGACCACCTCCTCTTCGACGAGGAGGCCATCAGTGAGGCGGACCGTGCGATTCATGCGCGCGGCGAGGTCGAGATTGTGGGTCGCGACTACGGCTGCGACGCCCGACCTCCGCACTAGCCTCAAAAGCTGCTCGAACACGCGGTCGGCCGTCGGTGGATCAAGATTGCCGGTGGGCTCGTCGGCGAGAAGCACCTTGGGGTTGTTGGCGACGGCGCGGGCGATCGCGACGCGCTGCTGCTCGCCGCCGGAGAGCTGCGCCGGGCGGTGGTCCCAGCGCTCGTCGAGCCCAAGAGACTTCAACAGCTCGCGTCCCCTTTCCTCGGCCTTGTCGCGCGTGAGCCCAAGGATGAGCTGTGGCAACACGACATTCTCAAGCGCCGTGAACTCGGGCAGAAGATGGTGGAACTGATAGACAAAGCCCACCTCCATGCGCCGCATGCGTGTCTGCTCGCTATCAGAGAGCTTGCCGCAGTCCACATCGTCGATGATCACGGCGCCCTTGTCGGGCCGCTCAAGGAGCCCGGCGATGTGGAGGAGGGTGGACTTGCCGGCGCCAGAAGGACCAAGGAGCGCCACCGTCTCGCCAGGGTAGAAGGAAGCGGATGCTCCTCTCAGCACATCGATGCGGCGGTTTCCTTGCGTGTAAGCGCGCTCGAGGCGCTCGAGGCGAAGCAGCGGTTGAGATCTTAGGCTATCCACCTTGTGCCCTACTCGTACCGCAAGGCTTCGACCGGATCGAGCCGCGACGCTCGCCAGGACGGATAAAGCGTGGCGAGGACGGACAGGACCAAGGCCATGACTACCACAGCGGTCGTCTCTCCAGAATCCATCTCGGCCGGCAATTGCGAAAGGTAGTAGAGCTCGGGAGAAAACAGGTCGGTGTCGGTAATCCAGCCGATCAGCTCGCGCAGGCGCTCGATGTTGAGGCAGACCAGAACGCCGAGCAAAAAGCCAGCCAGCGTGCCGACAATGCCGATGGCGGCGCCGGTGATAAAGAAAATGCGCATGACGGCGCCGCGGGTCGCACCCATGGTACGCAGGATGGCGATGTCATGGCCCTTGTCCTTCACCAGCATGATGAGGCCAGAGATGATGTTCAGCGCGGCAACCAAGACAATGAGCGTGAGGATGAGGAACATTACGTTGCGCTCCACCTGGAGCGCGGTGAAGAAGGTCGCGTTCCTCTGCCGCCAGTCGCTGATATAGATACTGGGTCCGCCCGCTTTGACGATCTTCGGCGAGACCGCGCCGACCTCGTCAGGTGAATCGAGCACGACCTCGAGCACGGTCACGCTACCGGGCTGATTGAAATAGAGCTGCGCCTCGTTCAGCGGCATGAACACGATGCTTGCGTCATATTCCGACATGCCGATCTCGAAAATGGCCACCACCGGATAGCGCTTCACGCGCGGCGCCGTGCCGAGAGCGGTCGCCGCCCCGCGCGGCGTAATCAGCGAGACTTGGTCTCCGACCCTGACATTGAGCTCGTTGGCGAGTCGGCTGCCCAGTGCCACGCCCGGCTGTTTGTCGAAGCCGTCGAGCGTGCCGAAGCGGATGTTCTTAGAGACCGCCTTTAGCTCCTTCAGGTCCTGCTCGCGTAGTCCGCGCACCAGCGCGCCGCTCGATGTGTTGGGCGTGGTGATCATCACCTGCCCTTCGACCAGCGGCAGAGCATATTTGACGCCGTGAACATTGCGGATGCGGTTGGCCACGTCGTCAAAGTCGGTGAAGTTCGAGAGGCTGTGCACGACGACATGGCCGTTCAGCCCAAGCATCTTGTTAAACAGTTCCTGGCGGAAGCCGTTCATGACCGCCATGACGATAATGAGAGTTGCCACGCCGAGCGTGATGCCGATGAAGGAGAAGCCGGCGATCACCGAGATGAAACCCTCCTTCCGCCGCGCCCGTAAATAGCGCAGCGCCACCATCCATTCGAAGGGCGAGAATGCCCGCGTTCCCTGCGCTTCGCTCATGACGCGTCCCTCTTCGTCTCGGCTTTCGACGTGAGGAGCCGATTGAAGGCGGATTCGAAGGTAAGACTATGGCGGGCGTCGGTCGCCCGCTCCTTCAGCTCGATCTCGCCGGAGGCGAGGCCCTTGGGTCCGACGACGAGCTGAAAAGGTAGGCCAATCAAGTCCATAGCGGCGAATTTGGCCCCTGCCCTGTCGTCGCTGTCGTCATAGAGGACACTGACGCCTGCGGCCTCGAGTCTCGCATAGAGGCCTTCGCAGGCCTTGTCGGTCGCCGGGTCGCCCACCTTGACGTTGATCAGCCCGACATCGAAGGGGGCAACCGATTTCGGCCAGATAATGCCGGCGTCGTCGTGAGAGGCCTCGATGATGGCGCCGACCAAGCGCGACACGCCGATGCCATAAGACCCCATCTGCACCGTGATGAGCTCGCCATCAGGGCCCTGCACACGGGCGCCCATGGGCTCGGAATATTTCGTGCCGAAGAAGAAAATATGCCCGACCTCGATGCCGCGCGCCGTCACGCGGTCCTTCTCGGCGACTTCCTTGGCGAAGCGTTCGGCCTCGTGTTTCTCCGCGGTGGCGGCATATTTGGAGGTGAAGGCCGAGACGATGGGCGAGAGGTCGCCTTCATAGTCGACATCGACGCCGGGAGGCTCAAGCGCGATGAGATCCTTGTGGCAATGGACCTCGCTCTCGCCCGTCTCGGCAAGGATGATGAACTCATGGCTGAGATTGCCGCCGATCGGCCCGGTCTCAGCGACCATGGGTACAGATTTCAGACCCATGCGGGCAAAGGTGCGCAAGTAGGCCACGAACATCTTGTTGTAGGATTTGCGCGCGTCCTCGACGGTCAAGTCGAAGGAATAAGAGTCCTTCATCAGGAACTCGCGCCCGCGCATCACGCCAAAGCGGGGCCTGATCTCGTCGCGGAACTTCCATTGGATGTGATAGAGAATGCGCGGCAGGTCCTTGTAGGATTTCACCGCGTCGCGGAAGATCGCAGTGATCAGCTCTTCGTTGGTCGGGCCGTACAGCATCTCGCGCTCGTGGCGATCAGCGATGCGGAGCATCTCCTTGCCGTAGGCCTCGTAGCGCCCGCTCTCCTTCCACAGCTCAGCCGGTTGGATGGTCGGCATGAGAAGCTCGAGCGCCCCCGCCCGATCCTGCTCCTCGCGGACGATCTGCTCGATCTTGTGCAGGACTTTGAACCCGAGAGGCAGCCAGGAATAGATGCCGGCGCTCGACTGGCGGATGAGGCCAGCGCGCAGCATCAACCTGTGCGAGATAATCTCCGCTTCCTTCGGGTCATCGCGGAGAAGCGGCAGAAAATAGCGGCTGAGGCGCATGGAAGCGTTTCGGGCGTTAGGGGCGGATTGGGAGGTCCGCCCGTTTGAGACGAGCCGTTTTTGCGATGAACGGGAAGGCTCTCCCCGCCCGCCCTCAGAATGCGGCTAATAGCCAGTTTCACATGGCGAGGCAATCCTGCGGGAAGACTGGCCTCGAGGCCAATAAAGGCGCGGATCTGAGGAACACTGCCCTAAGCGAGTAATAGACCGAAGCAATGACATGCTTTCTCGATGAGCATGCCTATTCTGAAGGCAGACACCCGCCGCGATTCTTGGCAGCAACAAGGCTCGATTTCGAAGCGGTTCCGCGCAATTGCTTTTTGTCAAGGGGGGTCGAAGCGCATAAATCTGCGGCGGCGTGGCATAATCATGGTGACAATTTGGCGCGGACCCGTTAGGGTTCTCCTACAACGTCTTAAGAGTTCGGGACCGGTGACGATCTCGGGTTCAAGCGTTGAGATTGGACCAGGTCCAAGTCTTGGGAGGAAAGTAACTCCAGGCGCGCTGATCATGTAGGAGCATGGGCGCAGCCGCTCCTTTGCTTGCAATCTCGATCTCTAAAACGGATGGACGAGCCTCGCTAGGCAGCGGAGATAAGGAGTCGCGTTACTGAAGCAAGGTCGATCGGGCCTTGCTTTTTTTTGACGAAGTCCCGGCCGCGCATGTCGTGCGCTACTGGATGTGCTCGTAGCGCGGGAGAAACGGGATATCGTCAAGCGTGATCACGCGGCCCACGATAATCACATAGACCAAAGCGAAGACGATGCTCGAGACAATCGTGGTTGCCACGACCTTGGGCAAGAGATGGGGTGTGTGCGGAGCGCTCTCCGCAGCGCCCGGCACTGGCTCCTCTCCCGCCTCCTCGTGGGTGCGCACGCCAAAGGGCAGGATCGCGAACAGCACGGTCCACCAGATGACGAGGTAGATCGCCGCGGCGAAGGCGATATCCACGGCCTATGCCTCCTCGAGCTCGACGAGGGTGCCGCAGAAATCCTTGGGATGGAGGAAAAGCACCGGCTTGCCATGGGCGCCTATCTTGGGGTCACCCTGGCCGAGAACGCGCGCCCCTTGGGCTACGAGCCGGTCGCGCGCCTCTCTGATGTCGGGGACCTCGTAGCAGAGATGATGAATGCCGCCGTTCGGGTTCCGCTCAAGGAAGGCTGCGATGGGTGAGTGATCGCCGAGCACGCCGAGAAGCTCGATCTTAGTGTTGGGAAGCTCGATGAACACAGTTGTCACGCCGTGCTCGGGCTGATCGACCTCTTCTGAGACCTTGGCTCCGAGCGTGTTGCGGTAGACGTTGGTTGCCGCCTTCAAGTCGGGCACGGCGATGGCAACGTGGTTCAAACGGCCAATCATGCAACTGGTCTCCTTTGGCTCTTTCTTAATGCGCTGCCGCGCTTCGCGCTACCTGCGCGCTATAGCACCGTCAGCAGAACCGAGCACATGGGCTTCTTGCCCCAGGCCTGATTGACGGCGGCGCGCACCGAGCGGCGGACGGCCTCGCTCACGAGGGCCTGATCCTTTCGCCTCGGCTTCGGGATGCTCTCGATAGTGCCGATCGCAGCGTCCCTGGCGATGGCCGCAAACGGTCTGCCCTCGGTGTCAGTCAGGGGCAACCCGGTGACCGCCACTTCTGGATCGGCAAGCAACACCCCCTTGTCGGACAGGACGAGCGATACGGCGACCGAGCCGGCGAAACTCAGCTTGCGCCGCTCGCGCACTTGGCCGTCGCCCTCCCGGGTCAAGATCATGCCGTCGCGATAAACCCGTCCGACCGGCACCTCGTCGATGATTTCGGCAGGGCCAGGGAGGAGGCGCACCATGGCACCGTTCCGCGCGCGCACAACCTCGGTGACGCCGAGCCTCTCGGCGAGCTTGGCATGGGCTTCGAGATGGCGTCCCTCGCCATGCATGGGAATGGCGATCTTGGGCTTCACCCAACCATAGAGCTGCTCAAGCTCGCCGCGCCGCGGATGCCCGGAGACATGAACGGCTGCGTCCTGGTCGGTGATGATCTCGATGGCGAGATCGGCAAGTCTGTTCAATACGCGGCCGACAGCCTTCTCGTTGCCCGGGATAGTGCGCGAGGAGAAGATTACGCGGTCGCCCGGGTCGAGGCTCACATTCGGGTGCTCTCCTTGGGAAATCCGCGCCATGGCGGCGCGAGGCTCACCTTGGCTTCCGGTGCAAAGCGCGACGACTTTGTGCGGCGGCAGCTTGGGGAAGGCTGTCTCGTCGTGGAAGGAGAGATCCTTATCGAGATAGCCGGTCGCTTGCGCCGCCTCGATGACACGATACATGGCGCGGCCGACCACCACGAGCTCACGGC
>JBLMXO010000039.1:0-10859 GCA_050257815.1 Actinomycetota bacterium | reverse complement strand
CTTGCGCTTTTCCACCCGAGGTGGGTTGGGACGGCGCCGGTGCCCTGAATTTAGAAGGTGGAGAAGCGCCAGGTCACGTCGCCGAACACGCCGAAACGCTGGCTCGAGAAATCGTTGAGCTCCACCTTGATGTTCTGGTGCACGAACTCGCTATTGCCGTGGGTGGCGTCGGCGAACCAATAGCGGACGCCGGCGCCGAGTTCCCAGTTGGGCGTGATGTCATAGCGGGCTTCGCCCTCGAGCTGATAGCCCCAGCCCGTGCCGCGGTCCACGATGTTGGGATTGGTGCCAAGGTCGTTGCGAAGATAATGGCTATCCTCGTTCCAGACATAAGCCACGGGCAGCGCGGCGGCGTCGGCAATCAGGGTGAGCCGGTCCCAGAGCCTCACTCTGGCCTCGGCACCAAGGCGCAGCGACGCCCAGTTCGGCTCGTTCCTGATTACCTTTGTGGAGAAGGGAACCTCGATGGACCCCGGGGGACCGCAGAACAGCCCGCCGACGTCGTCGCGATTGCAGCGTGCGCCGTAGCCGACTTGCGATTCCCCCCAATAATTGAACCCAGCGAACGGACCGATGGTCAGCTTGGAGGGGCCGTCGATGAGCTTGAAGTCGTAGCCGAGGTCGATGGTGACATAGCCGAGGCTGTTGCCTTTGATCTTGCTGAACGTATCGGAGAACTTGACCTGGCCGGCGAAGAAGTCCTCGTCGTCGAGACTTCCGCCGTTCAGCCAACCACCGCCAGCGAAGCCCTTGGCGAAGATATTGCCTCCGTTCGTCGCGCGGAAGAAGAGCTCGGCCGTATTGCCCTGCATGTTGTCGTAAGTGAGTTTCGAGGTGGGATTGCCGAGGATTGGATCGAGCTTCTGCGACGTGAAATTGAACCCGGTCTTGCCTTCGCTCCACCAATAGCGCGCGCCGAGTTCCCAATTCGGCTCGGTCGTGGGCGGAAGTGGAATGGCGTAAGGCGACGGCACTTCCACGGTCGGCGGAATACCGCCAGGCGGAAGTGGAATGTTGTAAGTGCGCGGCGCTCCTGCGGTCTGCGCCTCAGCCCGGCCTGCAAGGCACGCGGCGGCAAGCGCCACGAAAACAAAGCTTCTGCGCATGGACGCTGTTTTGCCTCTTGGTGATCGCGCTTGCCCTCGGGGGGAAGCATGCAAGAGGCGTGGTTAAGACGGAATTAAGAGACGTGCCGCAATGGCACTTCCGCATCGGTCGCGGGACTTGTTAGGGCGCTAGCGACGGCGGCTTGCCAGAATCCCTGCGACAAAGGCGATGGCAAGCAGGGTGACCGGGCCGACCTGTTGCATCGCCCTGTTGACGCCTTGGTCGATGAGGCCGAGACCTTCACTGGCCGCCACCGTCATGCTCGGTGTCTCGCGCTTCGGGCGCGGGGCGAAGAGGGGGAGGGTCGCCAGCACCAGCATCGACAACAGGAAAAGGAAGGCGGCCAAGATGCCCGCCGCCGCTGCTGGTCCGTAACCGTAATGGGTAACGAGCAGTTGGTAGAGCGCGAATAGTCCGAACAGCGCCGCGATGATCAGAATGACGAGCGCAATGGCGATCACGACCGCCTGACGGACCGATCGCTCAATCGTTTCCCTGATGCGCAGTCCGACTTGCAGAGAGGAGAGCAGCGCAAGCGCCGTGCGGAGCATGGAGACTTCGCCTAGCGCCGAGTGAACACACCGAACAGGAAGCCAAGTCCGACGGCAATGGCGATCGCCGACAGAGGATTGCGCTTGATCGCCTCCTCAGCCTCGTTGGCGACGTCGACGGCCTTTTCCTGGGCCCGGTTGACCTGCTTGTTGGCGATGCGGCCGACGGTTGCGGTCAGATTCTGCAAGTCGGCGCGGATCGCGTCGATCTGATTGGCGAGTTCTTGCGCTTCTGGGCTGGGGGTCGGCATGGGGGCTTCCTTCCTGGGGAGCTTGTTTGGTGGCGAGGCTTTGGGCAACTCTGCTGGGGCGCGGTTCGTTCCCCGGGGATGGGACCGAAGCGGCTCCTGGGACGGTTAATCTGTTGGTCCACCTGTCGTTACTGTCAAGGGGCGCCTCGTGCAGGAGACCGTTACCCTGGAAATGGTTGAGGGAGCCTTGCGCCGGGAGACTATGACCCTCGGGATGGTTGAGGGAGCCTTGCGCCGGCCCCATCAGCCTTCTAGTCTCTTAATGAGGGGATTTGACTGAAGAGGGGGCGAGCATGAGCGGCTGCGGCTTCAAGCGTTTGGGTCTCGCCATCCTTCTCGTTGGTTTGGGTACGATGCCGGCAGCGGCTGGAAGCGGCGAAGCATTCGCCAGCATGGGATCGGCCGCGGCAGCGGTCTCAGCCGATACGGGCATCCGCCTCGCCGCGCATTTCCGCAAGGTCTATAGCTTCTATTGCTATCCCAAGAGTTATTGGTGGTTCTACCGGCCTTACACCACCGGGCAGCAGAACTATGCCCGGTGCATGCCTTACTTCCATTATCTCGACGAGGCGTATCCCGCGCCGAGAAACCTGCGCCAGGGCGAGCCGATCAAATAGCCCGACCAGGGGCCGACCCGCGTCATCGGCGACGTCGTTGGCAGTTAGAATGAGCAAGGGGAGATTGCATACCTAACCCTAGGAGCACCGAGATGCTCAAGCGGACAGGTTGGCTGATCGTCTTTCTGATTTTGCTCGGACTATTCGGATTAGCAGCAACCGTCGAGGTTGGATCGGCGCTGCCGATCGCCCAGGGCGACCAAGGCGGGGCACTTGAGGCGCTGCCCGGAAATTTGGTCCTGCTTGCCAAGGCCAAGTGCAGCCCCGGTTTTTGCTATGGCTGCGAGAAGCAGAAGGTGTGCCTGGTCTGGAAGCGCAACGACACATGCACGGATCACGACACCTCGGATCTCTCGTGCTGCAAGTTTTGGGTTTGGAAGAAGAAATGCTCGTGCGCCGCTAGCTATTGTCCGAATGGTGGCTGCATCTGCAAGGGCGGAGATCCGTCCAGCAACAACCGGGACAGCTGCGAGAAGTCCGGCGGCACCTGGCTCTGCTGACGGGTTTAAGCGTGGCGGCGCAACGGCACGCCCATGCGCCCGCTTTACGGCCGTTTGTTAAAGCTTGCGGGTTGGAGTTCAGCCCGCATTAACCTTGCCGATACTTGCGACGCGTAAGCTGCAGGCGCCTTCCGCTGGCGACTCAAAGGCCAGGAGGGGGGCTTGCCCTAGTTCGGAGTCGCAAGATGAAAGCCCTTATGTGTCTCGCCACTGCGCTCGCGCTCGCGGTTGGCTTCAGCCTCACTGCCCCTGATCGCGCCAATGCCGGTTGCGCCGTCTGGCGCCCCTGTGCTCCCGCCGTGCTCGTTCCAGCTCCCAATCCGATCCCGCTGCATAAAGTGCGGATCCGCCGCGCCGCGCCCTGCGGGGTGGGCTGCGCTCCAGTCGTTGCCGCGCCCTGCGTGACCGGTTGCGGCCGCGTTGCCGTCGCTCCGGTTGCGCCATGCGTCGCCCCGTGCGGTGCCGCGTCCTTCTGGTATCAGCCGACCCGGTTCTACGCTTACTGGGCCCAGCCCGCATTCGCCGGCTGCTATCGAGGTCCGGGCAACTGCTATTGGCGCAGGGACTGCTGGTACGATTCGTTCGGCCGCCGTTTCTGCAACTAGCTTCGGCGATCGTCCGGCTCGTTCACCGCTCGAGCGGGCTTAGTACAAAGGCCGTTCGAGCTGTCACTCGTAAGTGGCTTACTGCCAGGCGCATTCGTTGTTCTTGGGACATGGGGTGCCATTGAGCAGGCGGCGCCTGATCTCCCATTTGCCAGTTTGGCTATTGAAGTAGTGCCAGTGGCAGTCAGGGTAGGCGCCGGGAGCCTTGTGCCGGTAGCAGCCCTGGTGCATTCCACCGTGGCCCTCATGAACTTTTTCGAGGTCGGAACGAGGCATGGCAGGCTTGAGGGCGTCGAGACGAGGGCCGAGGACGGTGGCAGAGGCCCCGGTCGCGGCAAACCCAAGCGCGAGACAACCTACAAAGCCAATTGACAGTCGAGAGCGAGCGCGAGGCATGAGGGTCCTCCTTGCGGCGCCTGTCGTTCATTCATCGATGTTTGCATATGCGGGCGAAACGAAGCGGCCGCATTGATCTCGCGCAACAGAGGAAGCGCGCTCGCCGCAACCTCAGCGCTTCGCGTTGAGGCTCGCCCAATGGAGCGCGATCGCGGCAGCGTTCGACACGTTGAGGCTTGCGAGTGCGCTTCGCGTCGAGATGCGCGCGAGGTGATCGCAGTGCTCGCGTGTCAGCTGGCGTAGCCCTTTGCCCTCGGCTCCGAGCACGAGGGCAAGAGGCTTCGTCAAGGCAATCGCCTCGAGCGCGCTCGCGCCTTCCTCGGCGAGACCCACGCGGAAGACGCCACGTTCGCCGAGCTCGGCGAGCGCTTGCGCGAGATTCTTGACGAGGATGAGTGGCACGAGATCGAGAGCCCCGCTTGCGACCTTGGCGAGCGCGCCTCCGAGCGGTGGGCTGTGCCGCTCGGTGAGGATGAGACCTGCGGCACCGAAGGCCGCCGCCGAACGCAGCACGGCGCCGACATTGTGTGGATCGGTGACCTGATCGAGCACGATGAGGATGCCGCTCGCGTCGACCTCGTCGAGACTGACCGGTGCGAGTTGCTCGGCCTCGAGCGCGATTCCCTGATGCACCGTGTCGGGTCCGAGCAACCGGTCGAGATCGCGCGGGGAAGCGGATTCGACGATCACGCCGCGCTTGGCGATGAGGGGTGCGAGCCGCTGCGCCGCATTTTCCGTGGCCACCAGGCTGACCAACTTACGCTTCGGGTTGCCGAGCGCCGCCTCCACGGCGTGAAGACCAAACAGCATGACGCGATCGGTGTCGGCACGGTGTGAACTGCGTCCAGCCGAGGCCGGCTTTTTCGCGCCACGCCAAGGATGATGTCCCTGTCTTTCCGGCCTTGGTCTTCGGCGCATAATCTTTGCGAGAGGAGTCTCGTGGTGGAGGTGAAAACTAACGATAGGTCAGCGGAAGCGACGGGATTTCGCGGCTAAGCCTCTGATTTACAGTTGACAGAGGCTGAAGCGCTACCCATAAACCAGCAATTGGCGGACCCTGCCGACCGACGGCGGGGCGTTTTTGCTTGGTCGCAAATCACCAGTCAATCCATCTGGCTCAAGGAGGGGTGCCCGAGTGGCTAAAGGGGACGGGCTGTAAACCCGTTGGCTATGCCTACGTAGGTTCGAATCCTACCCCCTCCACCACCACTCATGAGTGCAGAAGGGATGCGGGTGTAGCTCAATGGTAGAGCAGCAGCCTTCCAAGCTGAGGACGAGGGTTCGATTCCCTTCACCCGCTCCAACAAGACTCCCGCAGAGTCGGTTGAAAGAACGAGGAAAAAGCGGCGTGGTTAATTGGAGCAGGGTAGGTCGATAGTCGATAGGAGTGTAGCTCAACTGGCTAGAGCACCGGTCTCCAAAACCGGGGGTTGGGGGTTCGAGTCCCTCCACTCCTGCCATCAAGCAAGGTGGCGCTGGGAGGCAAGGAGCCGGGAGCGAGGTTGAAGCGGCAAGGATTTGACATGGCGAGGACGAATCCCTTCGAGTTTCTGCAGCAAGTACGCACCGAGGTGTCCAAGGTCACTTGGCCCACGCGCCGGGAGACCGTGATCACCACGATCATGGTCATTTCCATGTCGATCGCTGCCGCGCTCTTCTTCCTCGCCGCCGATTGGGTGCTGAGCAATATCGTCACCCTCGTTCTCGGCTGGGGCCGATAGGAGGTCCGTAGAAGTCCCATGGCCATGCGCTGGTACATCGTCCACGCTTATTCGAACTTCGAACGGAAAGTCGCCGAGTCGATCAAGGAGCGTGCGGCCGCGGCAGGACTGGCTGACCAGTTCGCCGAGGTGCTCGTGCCCATGGAGGAGGTCGTGGAGATGCGCCGCGGCCGGAAGGTGAGCTCCGAGCGGAAGTTCTTCCCGGGCTATGTGCTGGTCAAGATGGAGCTGAACGATCAGACCTATCATCTGATCAAGGCGACGCCGAAGGTGACAGGCTTCCTCGGCACGGAGAACAAGCCGATCCCGATCACCGAGGAAGAGGCGGGGCGCATCCTCCAGCAAGTGCAAGAGGGTGTTGAGCGGCCGAAGCCGTCGGTCACGTTCGAGATCGGCGAGCAGGTGCGCGTGGCCGACGGGCCGTTTGCCTCGTTCAACGGCCTCGTCGAGGAAGTCGACGAGGAGCGCGCGCGGCTCAAAGTGGCGGTTTCGATCTTCGGGCGCGCGACGCCCGTCGAGCTCGAATACGCGCAGGTCGAGAAGCTTTAAAGCGAAGCGTTTAGTGAGCGGGCGCGTCCCGCGGGAAGCATTGGGATGGCGAAGAAGATTGAAGGTTACATCAAGCTCCAGGTACCGGCTGGGCAGGCGAACCCGTCGCCGCCGATCGGACCTGCGCTCGGCCAGCGCGGCGTGAACATTCCCGAGTTCTGCAAGCAGTTCAACGCGGCAACGCAGAAGCTCGATCCGGGCTCTCCGATCCCGACGGTGATCACGGTCTATGCCGACCGATCGTTCACCTTCGAGATGCGGACGCCGCCTGCATCTTATCTCCTCAAGAAGGCGGCGAAGATCACCAAAGGTTCGACCGCGCCGGGCAGGACCGGAGCTGGCAGCGTAACTAAGGCGCAGCTCCGCGAGATCGCCGAGGTCAAGATGAAGGATTTGAACGCCAATTCTATCGAGCAAGCAATGAAGATCATCGCAGGATCTGCGCGCTCGATGGGTCTTGAGGTGCAGGAGTAGATCATGAGCAAACCCGGCAAGAGGTTTCGTGCTGCCGCCGAGATGAGTGACCGCGAGACGCTGTATTCGCTCGAGGATGCGGTGAAGCTCGTCAAGAACGGCGCCAAGGCGAAGTTTGACGAGACGATCGAGATCGCGATGAATCTCGGCGTCGATCCGCGTCACGCCGACCAGATGGTGCGCGGCGTCTGCGCGCTGCCGCACGGCTCTGGCCGCAAGCTCAGAGTGGGCGTGTTCGCCAAGGGCGCTAAGGCCGAGGAAGCCAAGAAAGCTGGTGCCGATGTCGTCGGCGCCGAGGATCTCGTCGAGCAGGTGCAGAAGGGCGTGATCGAGTTCGACCGCTGCATCGCCACCCCCGACCTGATGCCGCTCGTCGGCCGCCTCGGTAAGGTGCTCGGCCCGCGCGGCCTGATGCCGAACCCCAAGGTCGGCACCGTCACCACCGATATCGGGCCAGCAGTGCGCGCGGCCAAAGGCGGCGCGGTCGAGTTCCGCGTGGAGAAGGCGGGTTTGATCCATGCCGGCGTCGGCAAGGCAAGCTTCAGCGAGACGGCGCTGGTCGAGAACATCCGCGCCTTTGCCGATGCGGTGATGAAGGCGAAGCCGTCAGGCGCCAAGGGCACGTTCTTGAAACGGGTCGCGGTCACTTCGACCATGGGCCCCGGTATCAAGATTGAGCCCGCGAGCCTTACCGGGCACGCGAGTTAGAAGAGTTTCGGGGCCGAGTTTTCGGCTCCGAAGGATCGCTTCGCTTAAGAGGCGGTCCAAACCTGTCCGAGATTGCAGGTGCGGGTTTCCCGCTTAAGCCATGCGGGCCTGCATGAGACGGGAGACGAAACGGTTCGATGGTAGCGGCTGACCGCAACCTGGAGATCGGTTTGAACCTCGTAGTTGGCTCAAGCGCAACGAAGCGCGCGGGCGGACAGGCATCGGAGCGTCGCTCGAAGGAGCGGGGCAGGGTGTTGCCTGGTCCCCGCGGCTTCGTGCGGCATTGAACGTGGCTTGAGGCCTTCGCTTCGAAGGCCTCGAACAGACGGAGTGAGCATTGGAAAGAGCAGAGAAGCGCGAAGTCGTGACAGCGCTTCACGACGTTTTCGCCAAGACCGGCGTCGTCGTCGTCGCTCACTATGCGGGCCTGACTGTGTCCGCCATGACCAAGCTGCGCAGCGAGATGAGAGGCGCTGGCGGCCAGGTCAAGGTGGCGAAGAACAGGCTCGTCAAGCTTGCGCTCGAAGGCACCGACGCCAAGGGCATCGCGGATTTGCTGAAGGGGCCGACGTGCCTCGCATTTTCCGCTGACCCCGTGGCGGCACCGAAGATCGCCGTCAAATTCGCCAAGGCGAACGAGAAGTTCGTCATCCTTGGCGGAGCGATGGGGAACACGGTGCTCGATGCCAAGGGCGTGAGTTCGCTCGCCGACCTGCCTTCGCTCGATGAGCTCAGAGGCAAGCTGATCGGTCTCCTTCAGGCGCCGGCGAGCAAGATCGCCCGTACCCTGAATGAGCCCGGCGCCCAGCTCGCCCGCGTGTTCGGAGCTTACGGCAACAAAGATGCGGCGTGAGCCGACGAGTCGCTAACAGCAGACAGAAACCTACGAGGATAAGTAAATGGCAGATCTCCAGAAAATCGTGGACGAGCTTTCGACCTTGACGGTGCTCGAAGCCGCCGAGCTTGCAAAGATGCTCGAAGAGAAGTGGGGCGTATCGGCCGCCGCTCCCGTGGCCATGATGGCCGCTGGCGGCGGTGCAGCCGCAGCACCCGTCGAGGAGAAGACGGAGTTCACCGTCGTTCTCGCCTCGGCCGGCGCCCAGAAGATCAACGTTATCAAAGAGGTGCGGGCGATCACCAGCCTCGGCCTCAAGGAGGCCAAGGATCTCGTCGAGGGTGCGCCCAAGCCCGTGAAGGAAGGCGTGTCCAAGGACGAAGCCGAGAAGATTAAGAAGCAGCTCGAGGCGGCCGGAGCCACGGTCGAGCTCAAGTAAACGTGGGTTGAAAGAGGCCCGGATGGGCACCATATAGAGGTGTTCGCCCGGGCCCCCAAACCCACCAAAATTTATAGATGACGCTTCGCCTGAGCTTCCGCTTACCCCCGCGGAATCTCCGGCGAGCCGTCGCGACGAGCCCCCGATGAAGGGGCCACGAGCCTAAGAGGACCAAATGGCGCAGCAGACTACTTCTTCTAATGGTCATAAGCGTTTCCGGAAGATGTTCGGCCGCATTCACGAAGTGGCTGAGATGCCGAACCTCATCGAGGTTCAGAAGCAGTCCTACGATCAATTCCTGATGGTGGAGGAGCCCGAGGGCGGGCGCCTGGACGAGGGACTCCAGGCCGTGTTCCGTTCGGTGTTCCCGATCAAGGATTTCGGCGAGCGCGCCCAGCTCGAATTCGTCCGCTATGCCTTCGAGGCCCCAAAATACGACGTCGATGAGTGCCAGCAGCGCGGCATGACCTTCGCCGCTCCGCTCAAGGTGACGCTCCGCCTTATCGTGTTCGATGTGAACGAGGAGACCGGCGCCCGCTCGGTCAAGGACATCAAGGAGCAGGACGTCTATATGGGCGATATGCCGCTCATGACGTCGAACGGCACCTTCGTCATCAACGGTACCGAGCGCGTCATCGTCTCGCAGATGCATCGCTCACCCGGTGTGTTCTTCGACCACGACCGCGGCAAGACGCACTCCTCAGGCAAGCTTCTGTTCGCCGCTCGCATCATTCCCTATCGCGGCTCTTGGCTCGACTTCGAGTTCGACGCCAAGGACATCGTCTATGTGCGCATCGACCGGCGCCGCAAGCTGCCGGTGACGACACTGCTCTATGCGCTTGGTCTCGACGACGAGGAGATTCTCTCGACCTTCTACGACCGCATTCCGCTCAAGGCGACCAAGGAGGGATGGCGCATGCCGTTCCGTCCCGATCGCATGCGCGGCATCAAGCCGACCTCGGACCTGATCGACGCCAAGACCGGCAAGGTCGCGATCGAGGCCGGGCGCAAGGTCACTGCGCGGCTCGCCAAGAAGCTCGCCGACGAGGGCCTGAAGGAGCTGCTCGTCAGCGACGAGGACCTGAACGGGCGCTACCTCGCGCAAGACATCGTCAACATGGAGACAGGCGAGATCTACGCCGAGGCGGGCGAAGAGATCGACGCCAAGCTGCTCGCCACGCTGAAGGACCTCGGGCTGAAAGAGATCCCGATCCTCGACATCGACCATGTCAATGTCGGCGCCTTCATCCGCAACACGCTCGCCATCGACAAGAACTCCAATACCGAGGAGGCCCGGCTCGACATCTACCGGGTGATGCGTCCGGGCGAGCCGCCGACGCCCGAGGCCGCGCTCACTCTGTTCAACGGCATCTTCTTCGATTCTGAGCGCTACGACCTCTCGGCCGTGGGCCGGGTCAAGATGAACATGCGTCTCGACCTCCAGTGCCCTGACACAGTGCGCACGCTGCGCAAGGAGGACATCCTCGCGGTAATCAAGACGCTGGTCGATCTCCGCGACGGCAAGGGCGAGATCGATGACATCGATCATCTCGGCAATCGGCGCGTGCGCTCGGTGGGCGAACTGATGGAGAATCAGTACCGCGTCGGCCTCTTGCGCATGGAGCGCGCCATCAAGGAGCGAATGAGCTCGGTCGATATCGACACGGTGATGCCGCAGGACTTGATCAATGCGAAGCCTGCGGCTGCGGCGGTGCGCGAGTTCTTCGGCTCATCCCAGCTCAGTCAGTTCATGGACCAGACCAATCCGCTGTCGGAGATCACGCATAAGCGTCGTCTGTCGGCGCTTGGGCCTGGCGGTCTCACGCGCGAGCGTGCGGGCTTTGAGGTGCGCGACGTGCATCCGACCCACTACGGCCGCATCTGCCCGATCGAGACGCCCGAGGGACCGAATATCGGTCTCATCAATTCGCTCGCCACTTACGCGCGGGTGAACAAATACGGCTTCATCGAGAGCCCGTATCGGCGCGTGGTGAAGGGTAAGGTGACCGACGAGGTGGTCTATCTCTCGGCCATGGAGGAGGCGCGCTACATCATCGCGCAGGCCAACGCCAAGCTGAATCCGAACGGCACCTTCGCCGAGGAGCT
>JBLMXO010000038.1:0-5340 GCA_050257815.1 Actinomycetota bacterium | reverse complement strand
AAGATGGCCGCAAGCACGAGCAGGAACGTGTTGAGGGGGGAGACCATTCAAGTCAGCTCATGCGTGATCGCGAGCCCGGGTTATTCGCCTGCCAGCACAAGGGTCCAATACGGCCGTCCGTCGCTGTCTTTGGCCATCGCCACGCCGATCGCGGTTACGTTCGTCCGCAGCAGGTTAGTCCTATGGCCCGAGCTTTCCTCCCAAAAATGCATCGCGTCGCCGAAAGACTTCTGCCCCGAGGCAACATTCTCCGAAGCAATCTTGGCGTGGTAGCCGGCGCGTGCGGCGCGATCCTTTGCCGTCGATCCATCGGCCCCATAATGACCCATCCAGCTCCGCGCTGCTTGAGCTTTCGATTGCACGGTTGCCGCTTGCGAGAGCCGTGCATCGAGCGTGAGAGGCGCAAGCCCGTTCTTGGTGCGGAACGCGTTGACCGCGGCGAGCGCTTTCTGCTGATCGAGGGGCTGCACGGGACGCGCCGCATATTCCGGAGAGACAAAGGTGAAGGAGCACCCGCTAAACGGACTCCACAAGCAGGGGATTCGCATCTCGGCCACCGCCGGCGTCGCCGGCAGCATCAGCAAAATCATCACCGCGCTTCGCTGCATCATCGGCGTCACGGGATGCATTTGAGTTCAGGCCAGGGATCACTTTAGAAGCGGAATAGTCCTCCGAACGGCCTGAACGGCGTGAACCGTCTCGTCTCCTGCTGCGGCGGCTGGCTCGGAGCAAAATAACCGGGAGGATCGTCCCCCATCACCATGACCTTCGTTTTGCCCATGCCCTGGGCCTGGACCAGGTCATAAAGGGTGGTGGCATTATCGAGCGAAAGCCTGACACAGCCATGAGAGACGGGCGTACCGAGTCCCGGGTGATCGGAGCCGTGAATGCTGTGGCCGCGCGTGGTGAAGAAGATCGCATGCGGCATGCCAGCGTTATCCCATTCCTGTGAGTAGTGCATGACCTCCATGCGGAAGGGGGTATAGGCGCCGTCTGGGGTCGAAAAGCCGGTGGCCCCGGTAGAGACCGGCCAGCGGTAAAGGACTTGCCCGTTGACCGTGACGGTCATGGTCTGGGAGGGTTTGTCGACCTGAATGAGAATATCGGCAAAGGCGGACTTGCTCGCGGCGCAAGCAATCGCCGCCACGAGGAGTCCAATCGCAAGGAGCCGGAAGCGCGTCATCCCTTGATGTCCCTCAAAGGCCCGCTGGTGCGGGCCGCCCGTGCAATAAATCTAGTAAAGAATCTGCCGCGGACAAGGGTCAGCAATCTACCGTTTTGCGGCGGCGCGCGAGGCCCAGCGCGGCTTTTCCGGCTCCAGCTCGCCCGGCTCAGGCACGCGGGGGAGGGCCTCCATCACCCGCTTACGCGGGAAGGAGATGATCACCTCGGTGCCATAGCGGAGCTTGCTCTTGAGCTCGAAGGCCCCGTCGTGGAGCTCGGTCAATCCCTTGGTGATGGGCAGGCCTAGGCCCGTTCCCCCTTCTGCCGTCTGATGAGCGAGCGAGCCCTGGCCGAAACTCCGCAGCACGCGGGGGATCTCGCTTTCGGGGATGCCAGGGCCTGTATCCTTGACGCTCAGGAACTGGCCTCCCGTCCCAGTGCGCCCGACCCTCAGCGTCACCGTGCCGCCGGTCGGCGTGAACTTGACGGCGTTCGAAAGGAGATTGAGGCAGATCTGCCTAACGGCGCGCTCGTCGGCCCAGAGCTGCGGCAAGCCCTCCTCGAATTCCTCGACGATCTTGAGGCCCTTGTTCTCGGCCCTGAGCCGCATTAGCCGGTGACAATCCTCGACGATCTCGGCGAGCTCTACCGGGGCCTCGTGCAGCTCGTAGCGGCCGGCTTCGATGCGGCTGATGTCGAGGATCTCGTTGATCAGGTTGAGCAGGTGCTGGCCGCTCTGATGAATGTCGTTGGCGTATTCCTTGTAGGTAGGGTTGGCGTGCGGCCCGAGAATCTCCGAGCGCATAATCTCGGAGAAGCCGAGAATGGCGTTAAGCGGCGTGCGCAACTCATGGCTCATGGTGGCGAGAAAGCGTGACTTGGCGAGGTTTGCTTCCTCGGCGCGTGCCCGCGCCTCGTCCGAGATGGCTTTGGCCTGCTCGAGTTCGCCGATCAGAGCGTCCTTCTCGGCGCGATATTCGAGCATAGCGACGACGGTCGAATTGAGCCCGTTCATCAGCCAAATGAAATAGATGTGGACGCCAACCGCCATCGCCGCCATCGCCCAGTAGAACGGATTGTCGAGCAGGGCGAAGCGGAGCACGATGGCGGCCGTCATCGGCACGGTGCCGGCGTAGACGATGGGCATGACCGTTGAGGCGAACAGCATGCGCATCGAGATGACGACAAGAAGCGAGGCGAAGATGAAAGTGTGCGCCGCCTCTCCTTGTGTGTCAGGGCTGATGAAGGCGACTGCGGCCCAAGTGACGCCGTAGAGGAACTCGGCAGCGGTGATCTTGGCGCGCCAAACAGGTGTGGTGGCGTCGTCGCGCGGTGCCTTGGCGAATTGCCGGCACAGGCTGATCACGATGCCCTTGGAGACGAACACGGCGCAGAGCCAGATCAGAAGCTCGCGCGGCGGCGCCCAGAACATGGCGCCCATGGCAACGATGATGGCGAGCAGCGGCGTCGTCACCGCGCCTGACAGCTCGTTCTTGACGAACATCAAGAGAAGTTCGTACTCGAACTCAGGCTTGCCGCCCGATCTGTAAGTGAGCTTCTCGCGGGCTTCCTGGACGCTGCGGAAGGAGCGTCGTCTATCCTTGACCGCTGCCGACGCGGCTCGCTGAGCCTCGGCTGTAGCGCCCCCTGACATGCCTATACGACCCGCAACGAGTTGACTGACCGACGAAAAAGCGAGAGCTGCCAACGGCCTAAGCTTTGGAGAGCGCGCCCCCGCCTCGACGCAAAAAACTCCTTTACGAACTATCTGCGGAAATCCCTAACGGTGTGTTTACTCTCGCCCCGCGCTGACACGAGGCACTAAGATGCGCCCGCCATGCGAATGACCATCATCGGCTGCGGCGACGCTTTCGGCGCGGGTGGCCGCCTGCAGACATCGTTTCATGTCCGCTCTGCGCCATCGACCTTCCTCATCGATTGCGGGACCTCGACGCTGATCGGCCTGCGCCGGCTCGGACTCGAGCCGAACGAAATCGACGCCGTGTTCGTCACGCATCTGCATGGCGACCATTTCGGCGGCCTACCGTGGCTCGTCATCGACGGCCATTACGTGAGCAAGCGCAAGCGGCCGCTCATCGTGACGGGGCCGCGCGATATCGAAGCGCGTTACCTGACGGCGGCAGAGGCGCTCTATCCTGGCATCACGACCAACCCGCCTGGTTTCGAGCTGGTCTTCCGCGAGTATGACGAACCGAAGCCACTCGATGTCGGCGGTGTGACGGTCACGCCGTTCGAGGTGCAACATCCCTCAGGCGCGCCGCCTTATGCGCTCAGATTCGGGCTCGAAGGGAAGGTACTCGGATTCACCGGCGACACAGGGTGGGTCGATGTACTCTGCGAAGTGGCGCGGGACGCAGACCTCTTTATCAGCGAGTGCTTTCAATATGACATCGTGCTTCCAATCCATCTCGATTACGCAACGATCAATGCCAATTACGCTCGGCTCAATGCCAAGCGCGTGCTTCTCACCCATATGGGGGAGGCCATGCTGTCAGCGGTTGGAAATGTCGATCAGTCGCGCTACCTCATTGCGCAAGACGGCATGACGCTCGACCTATGAGCCGCGATGCTGAGGCGCCCGCCGCCGAGCCGCGAGTGGCCAAGCCACAAGTGGCCGAACTCGAGTGTATGCTCGCTGCCATCCGCTCTTGCTGGAAATGCGTCGAAAGCCCTTTAGGCAAACCGCTCGCGCATGAGCCGAGGCCCGTGCTTCGCGCCAGCGCGACGGCGCGACTCGCGATCTGCAGCCAAGCGCCTGGCACTCTGGTACATGCCTCTGGCACGCCATTCACCGACCGTTCGGGCGAACGCTTGCGCGAGTGGCTTGGGGTGACACCGCAAGAGTTCTACGACGAAGCCCGTGTCGCCATCGTGCCGATGGGGTTCTGCTTTCCGGGACAAGATGAGAAGGGGTCCGATCTCCCGCCACGGCGCGAATGTGCTCCGCTGTGGCGCGATGATCTGTTCGCGCTTTTACCGCAGTTCGAACTCGTGCTTGCGGTGGGGAGCTACGCGCAAGCCTGGCATCTCAAGACGCGCGCCAACGGTACGCTCACCGAGACGATGCGCGACTGGCGCCGGCATTTGCGAAGCAAGGAGCGTCCGCGCGTGTTGCCGTTGCCACATCCGTCTTGGCGCAACAATGCTTGGCTCAAGAACAATCCCTGGTTCGACGCGGAGCTTCTCCCGGTCCTCCGCCGTGAGGTGCGGAAGCTCCTCAAGAATTCGCGCTTGCTGGGCAAAGGGAAATAATCTACTAAATCGATAGACATAATAGTATATGCGCAATTTTGCTAGAGTCGCGAAAAAATATCGTAAGGCAAGCCATGCTCGACCGTATGGATCGCAAAATTCTCGACATCCTGCAGAAGGACTGCACCTTGCCGGTCGCCGAGATCGGCAAGCAGATCGGGCTCTCAACGACGCCCTGCTGGCGCCGCATCCAGAAGCTCGAGGAGCTTGGGGTGATCCAGCGCCGCGTCGCGCTGCTCGATGCGAAGAAGGTCAATGTCGGGGTGACGGTATTCGTCTCCATCACCACGAGCCATCACACGCAAGAATGGCTCGACCGCTTCCACCAGGCGCTGCAGGACTTTCCCGAGGTGGTGGAATTCTATCGCATGAGCGGGCAGGTGGATTACCTGCTGCGCGTGGTGGTGCCGGATATCGAGCGCTATGACGCGTTCTACAAGAAGCTCATTTCCAAGATCGAGCTGTCGGATGTGAGCTCTGCCTTCGCCATGGAGCAGATCAAGTACACGACCGCTCTGCCGCTCGATTACGCAGCGGGAGAGAAGCGCGCCTAGCCGCGCCTGTTCCGTTCAAGGAGTGTGATCAGGCTTGAAGTGTCGAAGCGGCGCCCCCCCATCTTTTGGACCTCGGCATAGAACTGATCGACCAGCGCCGTGACGGGCAGGCTCGCGCCGTTTTCCCTCGCTTCCTCGAAGAGAAGCGCGAAATCCTTGCGCACCCAATCGACGGCGAAGCCGAAATCAAACTTGCCGTCGATCATCGTGCGCCAGCGATTGTCCATTTGCCAAGATTGCGCCGCGCCCTTGGAGATCGTGGCGATCACCTTCTCGACGTCGAGGCCGGCGCAATTGGCGAAGTGAAGTCCTTCGGCGAGCGCCTCGATGAGGCCGGCGATGCAGATCT
>JBLMXO010000037.1:0-8881 GCA_050257815.1 Actinomycetota bacterium | reverse complement strand
TACCGGCGCATCACCGGCGCGATCGGCAATCAGATGCCGAAGGGCCTCTATGCCCGCGCGCTGATCATCATCATCGCGCCGATGGTGCTGCTCCAGTCGGTGCTGACCTTCGTCTTTCTCGAGCGGCATTGGCAGACGGTGACGCGTCGCCTGTCCACGGTCACGGTGCAGAACATCGCCTTCCTCATCGACATCTACCGCGACTACCCGCAGGACGCCGACGCGGCGACTTTGACGCGGCTCGCCGAGGACGATCTCGGCTTACGCGTGCGTTTCGCCAAGGGCGAGCAATTGCCGACCGCCAACTCCAAGCCGTTTTTCGATCTGCTCGACACCACGCTCTCCGACGAGCTCACGCGCCAGATCGGGCGCCCGTACTGGATCGACACCGTGGGCAAGTCGAATTTCGTCGATATCAGGATTCTGCTCGACGACGGCGTGATGCACGTGCTGGCCCGGCGGAGCCAGACCTACGCCTCGAACTCGCAGATCTTCCTATTGTGGATGGTCGGCACCTCGCTCGTGCTTCTGACCGTCGCGATTCTGTTTCTGCGCAACCAGATCAAACCGATCTTGCGCCTGTCCGAAGCGGCCGAGAGCTTCGGCAAGGGCCGTCCTCCGCCCGAGGATTTCCGCCCGCGCGGGGCGCGCGAGGTGCGCCAGGCGGCGCATGCCTTCATCGAGATGCGCGATCGCATCGAGCGCCATGTCGAGCAGCGCACGGTGATGCTGGCAGGTGTGAGCCACGACCTCCGCACCGTGCTGACGCGCTTCCGCCTCCAGCTTGCTCTGTTCGACGACAGTGCCGAGCTCGAGGCGCTACGCAACGATATCGACGAGATGCAGGCGATGCTCGAGGACTATATGGCCTTCGCCAAAGGCGGCTCGGGCGAGGAGATCGTGCGGGTCGATGTCGGTGAGACCCTCGGCGAAGTGAAGGCGCAAGCCCATGGCGCCACGGACATCACCATCGAGGTCGACCACGCTCCTTTGATCGTGCCGCTCAGGCGCCATGCCTTCAAACGTGCGGTGGCAAATCTCGTCAACAATGCCGCGCGCTTCGCCGAGCACGTGAAGATCACCGCCCAGCGTCAGGATGGCACTCTCACCGTCGCCGTCGACGACGACGGCCCCGGCATCCCCGAGGCCGAGCGCGAGCATGTGTTTCGGCCCTTCTACCGGCTCGACCATGCGCGCAATCAGGATTCCGGCTCGACCGGGCTTGGCTTGGCAATCGCCCGCGATATTGCCCGCATCCATGGCGGCGACATCGTCCTCGAGCGATCGCCGCTCGGGGGATTGAAAGCTGTGCTAAAAGTGCCGGTCTGATCGGCGCAACGGAAAGGGAGACGGCAAGATGCGACGAGCGGCTCTGGGCCTCGGGACGATCCTCGCCGTGTCCTTCACTGGGCCTGCATTAAGCGAATCCGACTTCGACGCCATTCAGAACGCCGAGCAGCCGGGCTCTCAAATCAATTTCACCTTCGGCGGCGGTGGCGTTCAGGCGAGACGCGCCAATGGCGGCCCGATATTTGGCGGACCGCTTGGCGGAGCCGCCCGGTCCATGTTCGGTGTCGGCAGCGGCGCGTCCGACGGCAGCCTCGATCTCCCGCCCGACCCCGACTTCCCGCAAGACGGCGACACGGTCGATAACGACTTGCCCGGTGAAGGCCCGGAGAGCCTGTCGGGCCCCGACGACGAAGATACGCTGCCCGAATAGATCAAGCCGGCGCGGGCGCTGACGGGGCCGGAGGCGCAGGCTGCGCTGGCGGTGTTTTCGCTTGCTCGCCCCGCTTCCAGCCACGCGGCAGGAACCCGCACGCGACACGGCAGAAATTCATGCAGCACGCCTCGGCCTTGGTCAGAATGCGCTCGCCCTTGGCCAGACGCTTGTCGAGGGCGGCCATCGTCTTGTCGAGCGACGGCGAATTGTCGTCGAGCCAGACCTCGAACACCCTGGCGTAGATCGCGGTGAGGCCGCCGACCCGCAAGGCGCCGCCGGCACCGTCGAGCTTGGCGCCGGCACCCGCCAGCATCCAATATTGCGAGGCGAGCGTGGAGCAGGCGAGGCTCGCGGCCTCTCCTGGGCGGCAGGAGAGATAGGCAGCGATATGCCTGAGCGCGCCCTTGTATGGCGCAAGCACGTCGAAGCGCATCATGATGAGATCGAACAGCCGGTCGCGCGGACTTTGGCCTTCGCCACCTTTCGCCTTGGCAAGCACCTCTTCGTCGACCTTGGCCTGAAAGGCGCTGAGAATCTCGTTCTTGCAAGCGAACTCCGCCCTGAGATCAGCGAGGCCGAGGCCGGCTTCCTGCGCGATGTCGCTGAGGCTCGTGTCGCGCCAGCCCCTCTTCTCCGCAAGCTCAAGCGCGGCCTTAACGGCCTTGGAACGTTTGGAAAAATCGTCGAACATGGGGGTTACTCCTCTTTCCCTCAACATAGGCGCTTTCGATGGCAGTCGAAAGGCAAAGAGGCGCTCGGGGTGCTGCTAATGGTTCCATTGACGCAAGATGAGGCCGAGGCTCATCGCGCCACTCTCATTGGCAAAAGGGAGAACCCCCGTGAAGAAGACCTCAATCGTTGTGATTGCCCTCTTGGGCATGGCCGGCCCCGTTCTCGCCGCCGGCGCGAAGTACTATGTCGAGATGGATACGGTCGGGAATTGCTCGGTCGTCGATTCCAAGCCGGCCGCGAGCGCGGGGATGAAGATCCTGGGCGACAAGAACGGTTATGCTTCGAAAGAAGATGCTACCAATGCGCTCAAGGCCTTGCCGAAAGGCAAGTGCAAGGGCGTCGTGGGGTAGTCCCAACGCATCATGACGACAGCTCGCGCGAGCGCTTGGCCGCCGCGGCAACGGCGCGGGCGAGCAGCTCTTCGAAGCCGTCCTTCCCCATCAGGACTTCGAGCGCCGCCGCCGTCGTTCCCTTGGGCGAGGTGACATTCTTTCTGAGCTCGGCGGCGCTCAGGTCTGAGTGACCAAGAAGAGCGCCTGCGCCGGAGACCGTTGCGCGCGCGAGCTCGTTGGCAAGCTCGGCGTCGAGCCCTGCCTCGCGTCCTGCCGCCGCAAGACATTCCGCGAGCAGGAACACGTAGGCTGGCCCGCTTCCCGATACGGCAGTCACGGCGTCCATCAAGCTCTCGTCCTCGATCCACCTGACTTGGCCAACCGCCTCGAGCAGAGAGCTGCATTCGAGCGCCTGATTGCGCGACACCGACTCGTTGGCGCAGGCGACCGTCATGCTATGGCCGATCGCCGCCGCGGTGTTCGGCATCGCCCGCACCACCGCCGTGCCCTTCGACAGAGGCTTGGCAAGAGAAGCGAGCGTGCGCCCCGCTGCGATTGACAGAACGACCGTGCTCTTGGCGATCTTTGACGCGAGCCTACCGAGTGTCTCCTCGACGAGCTGCGGCTTGACGGCGATGACGATAGCCGAGGGTTTCTCCGGGAACCTCTCCCGCTCAATTCCATGGCGGGAGATGAGCGCGGCAACGTCAGCAGGGGGAGCCGGATCGCTGACGAACACATGAGCCGGATCGAGGCCTTGCCGGAGCCAGCCCTCGAGCAGAGCCCCGCCCATCTTCCCCGCTCCGACGAGCAGAAGTGGGCCGGCGAGGCGGAGCGTCATGCTTGTCCTTGCGTCTCGAGCATCGTGGCGGTGAGCGCGTCTTCGGCCGACTTCCCGGCCCACAACACGAATTGGAAGGATTGATAATAGCGCTCGCACGCCTCGAGCGCTGCCCTGAGCAGCGCCTCGCATTGCGAGGCATGCGTCTCAGCGCCGGCGAGCAGGAGCCCATGGCGATAGAGCAGCATGCCGTCCTCCTTCCACATATCGAAATGGCCGAGCCAGAGTTGCTCGTTGATCAGAGCAAGCAACCGGTAGACCTCGGCCAACCGCGCTTTGCTGACCTTGAAGTCGAAAGCGCAGGCGAGGTGCAGAGCCTCAAGATCATCTCGCCAAGTGAGCGAGATATGATAGTCGCATGAAGTGCCCGCAACAGAAAGCGTGAGCTCGTCGGGGGCGCTCCGCTCGAAACTCCAATCATGAATGGTCGCGATATGCTCGACCATGTCTACGGGGTTGGTGAGTCGGTCGAAGTTAAACTCTGCCGTAGCCATGCGTTCCCTCTGTGGCCTCTAGAGAGTTCCGCGCTACTTCAGACAATGCCGCGAATCACTTTGTGAATCAGTTATATAATGGGAGAGTCTGCCGCACCAACCGCGCATGAGTCGGGTCAAGCCAAATGCTGTGGACCGTCTAAAGATAGTTGTGGATGAAATTTCGGGCCCTAACAGTAGGGCTGAATCGATTCGCGCGAATTGGGCTCATCATCTCAGCGTCGCCAGTCAAGCGTAATTGTCTGAAGCGACTCGGCTATTTGTTTTCGTTGGCGAGGCCCTTGACGATCGACGCCTCGAGCTCGGCGATCCGGGCCTTCAGCGCTTCGTTTTCCTCGCGCGCTTTTTGCGCCATGGCCTTCACCGCCTCGAACTCTTCGCGCTGCACCACATCGAGATCGCGCAAAACCCGTTCGGCCTGAGCACGGACCACGCTTTCGATCTCCTTGCGCACGCCGTCGGCAGCTCCGGCCGCATCGGTGATGAGCTTGCCGAGCTCGTCGAAGAATCGCCCTGTGGTCTGCGTCATCTGATCGAACCTACGTCATACGAGCCAATGGCTTGATCCAGCGCGACTATGAGGGGCGCTTGGCACTCGCGCAAGCCATCGGCGTTAGAGGGGGAGCGGCCTTCGGCGCCTTGACAGGCAGGCGGTGGCGGTCAAGGGTCCGCCCGTTCGCGGCAACGAGATCGGGCACATGGACTTCTTCGTCATCCCCTACCCCGCGATCGATCCGGTCGCTCTCCAAATTGGGCCGGTGTCGATCCGCTGGTACGGGCTTGCCTATATGGCTGGCATTCTCTGCGGCTGGCTGTATGGACGCTATCTCGTCGCCACGGATAGGCTATGGGGCGGCAAATCGCCGATCACCGTGACAGAGGCCGACGACTTTCTGCTTTGGATCACGCTCGGTATCGTGATCGGCGGCAGGCTCGGCTTCGTGCTGTTCTACGAGCCGAGCTTCTTCTGGCAGAATCCATCGCAAATCCCCGCGGTGTGGAATGGCGGCATGTCGTTCCATGGTGGGCTGCTCGGCGTCATCCTCGCCGTCTATGTCTTCTCGCGCGTCAAGCACATTGACCCGCTGTCGCTCGGCGACGTCGCCTCGGCGGCGACCCCCTTCGGACTGTTCTTCGGTCGCCTTGCCAACTTCATCAACGCCGAGGTGGTCGGGCGCGTCACCGACGTGCCGTGGGCCATGGTCTTTCCGGGCGCCGGAGACCAACCACGCCATCCGAGTCAGCTCTACGAGGCTTTCCTCGAGGGCATCGTCCTGTGGCTCATCCTGCGCATCGCCACTCATCGCTATAAGGCACTCGAACGCCCCGGCACGGTGTTCGGCTTGTTCCTGATCTTCTATGGAATCTTCCGTAGCCTGGTCGAGGAATTCGCCCGCGAGCCGCATGCCGGCCATCCGATGGATGTCGGCATCTTCACCCCCGGAATCGTCTACTCCATCCCCATGGTCCTGCTCGGCGCCTGGCTCGTCTGGCGCGCGAGGCGAAAGCCCGCGCTCGCCTCATGATGGCCGCGCGGCCCAAGCGAGCTTCCGCAGCAATGGCGACTCTTGCCGAACGCCTGCGCGAGCACATCGCCCGCGACGGGCCGATCAGCGTTGCCGACTACATGCAGGCCTGCCTCGCCGATGCGCATGAAGGCTATTACACCTCGCGCGAACCGATTGGGGCGTCAGGCGATTTCATCACCTCTCCCGAGGTGAGCCAGGTCTTCGGCGAGCTCATCGGGCTGTGGGCGGTCGCCGTCTGGCACGCGATGGGACAGCCAAAATCCATCATTGTTGTCGAGCTCGGGCCTGGACGCGGCACACTGCTCGCCGACGCATCGCGCGCCTGGCGGACCCAGACGGCATTCGCTGCCTGCGTCTCTCTCGCTTTGGTGGAGACGAGCCCCGTGCTCCGCGAGGCGCAGAAAGAGGCACTGCGCATCTCCCATCAGCCCATGCAGTGGTGCGAGAAGATCGAGGATGTTCCTGAAGGACACCCAATCATCGTGCTGGCCAACGAGTTCATCGACGCGCTTCCCGTGCGCCAGCTCGTGCGCCGGCGCACTATTTGGCGCGAGCGCTGCGTTGGATTGGACCAGGACGGGCGCTTCGCATTTGTCGATGGCAATATCATCAAGGACGACACCCTCCCCACCGCGCCAGACGGCGCCATCGTCGAGCGGCGCCCTGGAACGGCTCGGTTACTTACTGCGCTCGCGGCTCGCGCGTCGCAGGCTCCGTTTGCGGCGCTCTTCATCGACTACGGGCACGCCAAGAGCGGCGTCGGCGATACGCTGCAGGCCGTTCGGCATCATCGCTACGCTGACCCGCTCACCGAACCTGGCAAGGCCGATCTCACCGCTCAGGTCGACTTCTCCGCTCTCAAGCAGGAGGCGGAAGCCTTCGGACTTTGCGCCTTTGGGCCCATGGCGCAGGGCGAATTCCTCCTGCGGCTCGGACTTGTCGCGCGGCGCGATCACCTGCTCGAAACGGCACGCCCCGAGCAAAGAGAGCTGATCTCCTCCGGCGCCACCCGGCTCGCCAATCCGAGCCAGATGGGCGTGCTTTTCAAAGTGCTCGCGCTCGCAAGCGATGGGCTTGCTCCGCCGCCGCCCTTCGGTGACATTTAGAGCGAACCGCTTCGCTTGCCATGGTGACACGAGACAAGATGAGGCTCTGCGCTTCGAGCCTGTCCGCGATCGAGGGGATCAGCCACGGATTCTTCACCCGCCAAGGCGGCGTGTCGTCCGGCATTTATGCCTCGCTCAATTGCGGACCAGGATCGGGCGATGACGGAGCGAACGTCCAGGAGAACCGCGCGCGGGTCGCCGAGATCCTGGGCGCCAAGCCCTCGCATCTCCTCACTGTCTTCCAGAAGCACAGCGCCACGGCCGTTTCAGCCAAGGCGCCATGGGAGGCCGGCAAGGCTCCAGAGGCTGACGCCATCGTTACCTCCATACCGGGGCTCGCCATCGGCGTGCTCACCGCCGATTGCGCGCCCGTGCTCTTCTGCGATGGAGAGGCACGCGTGGTGGGAGCGGCGCATGCAGGCTGGCGCGGCGCGTTGTCCGGCATCATCGAGGCGACTATCGAGGCGATGACCGAACTCGGCGCAGAGCGCGAGCGCATCCTCGCGGTGGTCGGCCCTGCCATCTCGCAAAAGGCCTACGAGGTCGGCGCCGACTATGTCGAGCGCTTCATTGCCGAGGAGCCGCAAAGCGCGCCATTCTTCGCCGCCGATGAGGGCTCGGGCGAGCCCCATTTCGACCTGCCCGGCTACGTAGGGGAGCGGCTCAGGAGGGCCGGATTGGGCACGATCTCTGACCTCGGCCTGTGCACCTATTGCGATGAATCCAGGCTCTTCAGCTACCGAAGGTCCCAGCACCACGGCGAGGCTGATTATGGCCGTCAAATTTCCGCCATCCTGCTTACCTGAGTTGCGTTCACCATAGCTCACAAACGGCCCAAGCCAAGTCCACGCAAAAACTGGACGCAAGCGGGCCGAGGCAGGTAAGCTGTTGTTTACTAGAGGGTTGGGAGTCCCGCCACGACGGTTTTGTCGTGAGCGGAGCTGTGCGGCCAACAGAGGGAGAGTTTTGTTGGGCGCGGACTCAACGCATCTGCGCGACCGCTTAGGTCATCTCGCGTCGATCGCCTGCGCCGCAACGGTACTCGTGTGCCTTGCAGGCTGCGGCGGGGGACCAAGCACGAGCAGTTTCTTCTCGAGTGCTTCGAGCCTCTTCGGGGGTTCGACCAAGATTGCGCTCGCGCCAATCGTCGGCGCCCCCCAGCCCGTTGCCGAGCAGTTCACCCAAGCCCTCGTTGTGGCCGGCAAGGACCGCCATCTCACCATCATTCCCGGAGGCGGCAGCGCGAACTATACGCTGCGCGGTTACCTGCTCGCCTCGAGCGAAAAGGGTGGGTCTAAGATCTCCTATATCTGGGACGTGACCGACGCCAAGGGAGCGCGCGTGGCCCGCGTATCGGGTGATGAACTGGTTCCCGGACGCGCCGCAGACCCGTGGGATGCGGTCAACGGGACCGTGCTTAACACCATCGCCGGCAAGACCACCTCGCAGCTCGCGGCGAGCCTGCCCCATGGCGGCAGCGCAACGCCGGTCGCGGTTGCGGAGGGGACCCCGGCAGTAACTGCCTCGGCCGCTCCAGCCGCGCTGCCGCGTGCAAACGGCGTCCTGGTGACGCCTGTTTCTGGCGCCCCCGGCGATGGCCAAAGGTCGCTAACCACGGCCTTGAAGAAGCGCCTCTACGCTGGCGGGATCAAGCTCGCCAACGGCACCACCGAGAACGTCTATATGGTAAAGGGCAGTGTGGTGCTGTCGGATGCGAGCGGCGGCAAACAGAGCATCCGCATCGATTGGCTCGTACTCGACCCGACCGGCAGGCGCCTCGGCACCGTCTCGCAGCAGAACACCATCCCGCGCGGCTCTCTGAACGGGCCATGGGGCGCCGTCGCCGACGCTGCCGCCGGGGCCGCCGCGGATGGCATCATCAAGCTTCTCCCCAAGTCCGGCTAACGCCATCCACAGTCTTGCGTCACCACGCGAGTTTACAGCGCCCCTAAGCCCTTGTTAAAAGCCGGGCGTGATGCAGAAACCATCCGCCCTTACTCTTGGCACCGAAGGGTCGAGGAGCGAGCGAATGAAGCTGGTCGCCGGCAACAGCAATCGCCCTCTCGCCGAGGCCATCTCCACCTACCTCAATATGCCGCTCGCCAAATGCGTCGTGCGGCGCTT
>JBLMXO010000036.1:0-5003 GCA_050257815.1 Actinomycetota bacterium | reverse complement strand
CCAACGTGCTGTTCTATGCCACCTCGAACCGGCGTCACCTGATGCCGCGCGAGATGGTGGAGAACGAGCGCTCGACCGCGATCAACCCGGCAGAGTCGGTCGAGGAGAAGGTGTCGCTGTCGGACCGCTTCGGCTTATGGATCGGCTTTCACAACTGCAGCCAGGACGATTATCTCGCCATGGTGCGCGGTTACGCCAAGCACTACGGCCTCAAGGTCCAAGAGCGGGAGCTCGATCAGGAGGCACTCGAATGGGCACGCAGACGCGGCAGCCGTTCAGGTCGCGTCGCTTGGCAGTTCATCCAAGACCTCGCGGGACGCCTCGGCAAGATGCTCAGCTAGCTAGTTGCTAGCAGCCTCGCTGCTCATGAACTTGGTGGGATCGACGGGCCGTGATCCCTTGCGCAACTCGAAATGAACCTCCGGCTGGCTCACCGCGCCGGTGGCACCAGCCTTGGCGATGACCTGGCCGCGCCTGACCTTGTCGCCGCGCTTGACCAGGATCTCCTCGTTATGGGCGTAAGCCGACACCCAATTGTTGGCATGGCGGATCAGAACAAGATTGCCGTAGCCCTTGAGTTCGTTGCCGGCATAAGCGACGACGCCGTTCTCGGCCGCCTGCACCGGAGTTCCCTGTGGGACGGCGAGATCGATGCCGTCATTGTGGCCGCCATCGGGCTTGGCGCCGAACTCTGAGACCACGCGTCCCCTCACCGGCCAGCGGAAGCTGTTGCCTGACATGGGATCAGGCGTCGGCAGCTGATCGTTGGAGGCGATGCGCGAGCTGCCCTCGCCGGTGACCTCAGGAGACGCAGCCGCTTCGCCTGCCGCGGGCTTCGCCTTCTGATCGGTCTTGCCCTTGGTCTTGGTCTTGGCGGTTTTCGCCTGCTTGTCTTCCTCCTCGGCGAGCGAAGTCCCTTGGCCCGAGGAGGCGCCAGGCACGGTGACGGTCGTCGTCTTGACCTTGCGCACTTGCGGCTGGCCCGAGCCGCTGGGCTTGGGCTCGTTGGCGGCGACATCCGCCGGTTTTTGCGGCGTAGCTTCCGCGGTTTGTGCCGCCTTGACGCCGGGGATGACGAGCTCCTGGCCGGGATGCAGTCGTCCGTCGCTCAGATTGTTGGCGCCCATGATGGTCTCGACCGGCACGCCGTAGCGGCGCGACAGCATCGACAGCGTTTCGCCCTTGCCGACCTTGACGTGCAGCCCTGCAACCGGCTTGGCGTCGGTCCACGGTGCGCTGCTGGCGCGCGGCGCGAGGCCGCCGGAATAATTGGCGCTCCTGATGCGCGAACGGTCGGGCGGCGGTGCTGGCGAATAGGACGCAGGACGCGGCGAATAGTCGGGCGGTGGCAGGGTCGAGTGTGACGCCTGCCCTTGATAGGCTCCGCCGGGGCTATAGACGCTCTCCGGCGGCACTGGGATCGACGCCGTCGTCGACGGGTCGGCGGTGCCTGCGCTCGAAGTGTTGTCAGTCAGGCCGAAAGTGGGAAAGTCAAAGCGCGAGGATGTACCCGAACTGCAGCCTGCCACGCAAAACGCAACACCGGCCGCCGTGAGAACTCCCCAAGCGCAGCGGCCCTTGCTTGACCAGAACGCCAGCCGCATTCCCTCGAACCCCTCAACGCAACACGCACCCCACCCCTCCCCGGAGTAAAGCGCGCGAGCAGTTAACAAGCTGTTATGGACTCGTTGCCGCCGGCCGGAATTGACTCGCGCGGCGCGACGTCACGCACCGTCTCGATCGCCCCTCTTGGCCTTCGGCTGGCGCGCTCCGACGCCCGCGCGCCCATGCACCAGGGGCACGAAGCGCACGGGAAGAAGCGCCGTCTCCGTCACGCCCTCTTCACTCTTGTCGATCTCGACGAGCTGCTGGGTGTCACGCGTCTGACCGAGCGGAATAATCATGCGGCCGCCCATCTTGAGCTGATCGATCAGCGCCGGCGGCGCCTCGGGGGCCGCCGCGGTGACGATGATGCGGTCGAACGGCGCCTGTGGCGGCCAGCCGAGCCAGCCATCGCCGATGATGGTGGTGACATTGGTGATGCCGAGCCGGGCAAAGCGGCGGTCGGCAGCTTTCTGCAACTCGCGCCAGCGCTCGACGGTATAGACGCGCCGGCAAAGATGCGACAGCACGGCCGCCTGATAGCCCGAGCCCGTGCCGATCTCGAGCACCTTGTGGCGCGGATCGAGCTCGAGATGCTCGGTCATGAACGCGACCACGTAAGGCTGGGAGATGGTCTGACCGCACTCGATTGGGAGCGCGATGTCCTTGTAAGCATGGTCCTCGAAGGCCGGATCGACGAACAGTTCGCGCGGCACAAGCTCGATCGCCCGCAGCACCTTGTTATCGCGGATGCCGCGGCGCCTGAGCTGCATGATCAGCTCGATCTGCTCGTGCGCCCTCGCCATGTCTTCCCACCCCTCTTCGAGGTGGCAGTATCAATATCTGACGATTCTTGCCGGCCATTGCAAAGACTATCGCGTCTTGCAGTGCAGGACTTTGGCAAGCTTCGCTCTCGTCTTGCGGTCGGTGTAGTCGAGGCAGAGCGGCGTGACCGAGATCAGATTGGAGCGCACGGCCCAGAGATCGGTGCCTTCGGGGGGTTTCGACCGCCGGCGCTCGAAGCCGATCCAGTAATAGGCAAGCCCGCGCGTATCGAGGCGGTCCTCGATGCGCAACAGGCCCGGATTGCGCTGCCCCTGCTCGGTCGCCACCCATCCTTTGACCTCGTCGGGCGCGCAGGCCGGGTAGTTGATGTTGAGCACGATGCCTTCCGGCCAGCCGGCATCGAGCAGCTTGCGCACAAGCTCTGAGCCGTGACGCATCGGTGTCTCCCAATTGGGCGCGCCCTGCTCGGCACTTCCTTCGGCTTCGAGCGCGAGGCTCATGGCCATCGACGGCACGCCCAGGAGCGTACCTTGGATGGCGCCGGCGACGGTGCCGGAATAGGTGATGTCGTCGGCGATGTTCTGCCCGCGATTGACGCCCGAGAGCACAAGGTCGGGCGGGGAGTCGCGCAAGAGATAGCGCACGCCCATGATCACGCAGTCGGTCGGCGTGCCCTTGACCGCATAGCGCCGCTTGCCGATCTCGCGCAGCCGCAGCGGCTCGTGCAGCGTGAGCGAATGCGAGGCGCCGCTATTGTCGGTCTCGGGCGCCACGACCCAGACGTCCTCGGTCAAGTCGGTGGCGATCTTCTCCAGCACGTCGAGGCCCGGCGCATCGATGCCGTCGACAGAGGTGATGAGGCTGCGCATTCTTCGAGTCTTGTCCGACACTTCTGGTTATCGGTTCCACTTCCCCCTCACCCGCTTCGCCGCGAGAATGCGGCGAAGCGACCTCTCCCCACCGGGGAGAGGAGTTAGAGTTCGCGGCAGCGTCGATTCTTTCCTCGCCCCTCTGGGGAGAGGGCTTTCCGCCGCGGTCTTGCGCGCGGAACGCGCCTGCAAGTCGCATGGCGGAAAGGGTGAGGGGTTCCGCATCGAGGATCAGGACTTCCGAGCTTCGACCTTGGCGAGGCCACCCATATAGGGCTTGAGCACGTCGGGGATGCGAACGCTGCCGTCCTCCTCTTGGTAGTTCTCCAGCACGGCGATGAGCGCGCGGCCGACGGCGACGCCAGAGCCGTTCAGCGTGTGCACGAACCGGGTTTCCTTCGCGCCCTTGGGCTTGTAGCGCGCATTCATGCGGCGGGCCTGGAAGTCGCCGCAATTCGAGCAGGAGGAGATCTCGCGATACATCCCCTGCCCCGGCAGCCACACCTCGATGTCGTAGGTCTTCTGCGAGGCGAAGCCCATGTCGCCGGTCGACAGCACCATGACGCGGTAGGGAAGCCCGAGCTTCTGCAACACGGTCTCGGCGCATTTGGTCATGCGCTCGTGCTCCTCCGGCGATTGCTCAGGCGTGGTGACGGAGACGAGCTCGACCTTGTTGAACTGATGCTGGCGGATCATGCCGCGCGTGTCTTTTCCTGCAGCTCCCGCCTCGGCGCGGAAGCATGGCGTGCCGGCCGTGACCCGCATTGGCAGCTTTGCCTCGTCGACGATCTCCTCGCGCACGAGATTGGTCAGGGGTACTTCGGCAGTTGGGATGAGCCAGTACTCGCGCTCGATGAATAGACGCTCAATTTCCTCGTGTCCCTCGACAACACGTCGAACCTCGGCGAGCGCCAACATCAAGCCGTTCTGGTCTCCTTTAGAATAGGCTATCCACGCACTTAAAATTGCCTCATGGGCTTCGCGATTCTGATCAAGGAATTTTCGCAGATCGATCTTCTTGATTGCCGATGCTGCAAATTGATCCTCGGCGAACTTCGGCAGTTGCGCGGTGCCGAACATGGTGCCGTCGCGCACGAGGAGTGGCGGCGCGATCTCGTTGTAGCCGTGCTCACTCGTGTGCAGGTCGAGCATGAACTGGGCGAGAGCGCGCTCGAGCCTGGCGAGAGCCCCCTTCAGCACCACGAAGCGCGCGCCTGACAGCTTCGCCGCCGTCTCGAAATCCATCAGGCCGAGCGCCTCTCCGATCTCGAAATGCTGCTTCGGCTTGAACGAGAACTTCTTCGGCTCGCCCCATTTGCGCTTTTCGACATTGGCTTCGGCATCGACGCCGACCGGCACGTCGGCCGCCGGCGTATTCGGGATCGTGGCGAGCAGGTCGCGAAACTTCGTGTCGTATTCGCGCTCGTTGGCTTCGTCCTCCTGGATCGCGGTCTTAAGTGCGGCGACCTCGTCCATCAGGCGCTTGGCGGCCGCTTCGTCCTTCTTGGCTTTCGCCTGGCCGATCTCCTTCGAGGCGGCGTTGCGGCGCGCCTGCGCTTCCTGCAATTTCTGAATCGTGCCACGGCGCTCTTCGTCCAGGCTCAGAATTCGATTCAACGTCGCTTGCGGATCGTCGAAGCCGCGGTCGGTCAGCCCCTTGAGGAAGGCGTCTTGGTTGTCGCGGATCCATTTGATGTCGAGCACGGCTTCGTTCCTCGTCCAATCGAAGGCTCCGTATAAGGCCCT
>JBLMXO010000035.1:0-13106 GCA_050257815.1 Actinomycetota bacterium | reverse complement strand
CTCTTCCCGAACCCGGCACCGAGGATCGCGAGGCCTTGGTGGCCAAGGCGAGGACTAAAAACCCGCAAGCCTTCGCTCCTTGGAGCAAGAAAGAGGAAGAAGAGATCGCGCGACGCTATAGATCCGGCGAGAGCATCGAGGCGATCGCCCGGGTGCAGAAGCGTTCCGCCCGCGCCATTGAGTTAGACTCGAGCGGCTTGGGCTTCTGGAGGCTGGCAAGAAGCCTTGAACAAAAAACAGGCCGCCAAGAGCGTTGCCCATTCCCGCGCCATCGTCTTAAGATGCAAGGATAATAACTGTCACGGAAACGCATCAGGCGGGCGGTAATAGGTCGCTAGAAAGTCAGGACGGGGCGCGATTGCCGCAATCTGCTGAGAGGGTGAGTATTGATGAGAGGCTTGAGGCCCCTTCCCAACCTCCCCGCAAATTCTTCGATGAGATGCGCGCGCCGGACGGCAAGGTCCGGAACGCTTACGCCGCCCTTGCCGGCATGCTCGACAATCTCTCCATCGACTCCCTCGTCGCCAAGCAAACTGCCGCCGAAGAGCTGTTCCGCAGGCTCGGCATCACCTTCGCCGTCTATGCCGAAGGGGGCTCGACCGAGCGTCTGATCCCCTTCGACCTCATCCCCCGCATTCTCGACCGCTCGGAGTGGAACCTCGTCGAGCGTGGCTGCATCCAGCGGGTCAAGGCGATCAATATCTTTCTCTACGACATCTATCACGACCAGGAGATCCTGAAAGCGCGGCTAATTCCACCCGAGCTCGTCCTGCTCAATTCCGCCTTCCGCCCCGAGATGCTGGGGACCGAGCCGCCCAAGAATGTCTACGCGCATATCGCCGGCATCGATCTGATCCGCACCGGCGAGCGCGACTTTTTCGTGCTCGAAGATAACGTGCGCACGCCCTCCGGCGTCTCCTATGTTTTGGAGAACCGCGAGGTCATGATGCGGCTCTTTCCCGACGCCTTTGCCGGGCAGAGCATCTCGCCCGTCGGCAACTACTCCGAGCGGCTGATCGAGAATTTGCGCGCGGTCGCACCCTCAGGCGCCGACGATCCCGTGGTGGTCCTGCTCACGCCCGGCCGCTACAACAGCGCCTATTTCGAGCATGTCTTCCTCGCCGAGCAAATGGGCATCGAACTCGTCGAGGGCAGCGACCTCTTCGTGCGCGACGGCCATGTGTGGATGCGCACCACGGAAGGCCCGGTCAAGGTCGATGTTATCTATCGGCGGGTCGACGATGCCTTCATGGACCCGCTCGCATTTCGCGCCGACTCGGTGCTCGCGGTGCCCGGGCTCCTGTCGGTCGTCCGCTCCGGGCGCGTCGCGCTCGCCAATGCCCTCGGCACCGGCGTCGCCGACGACAAGGCCATGTATGTCTACGTGCCGCGTATGATCGAGTTTTATCTCGGCGAGCACGCGATCCTCAACAACGTGCATACTTACATGCTGCGCGACCCCAAGCAGCGCCAGCACGTGTTCAACAATCTCCACAATCTCGTGGTGAAGGAAGTGCAGGGCTCTGGCGGCTACGGCATGTTGATTGGCCCCGCCTCCACCGCCGAGGAACGCGAGGCTTACAAGCGTCGCGTCATGGCCAATCCAGACAACTATATCGCCCAGCCGACGCTCGCGCTTTCGACCGCGCCGACCCTGATCAATGGCGAGATCGTGCCGCGCCACGTTGATTTGCGGCCCTTCGTGCTCTCCGGCAGGGAGACGAGCGTGGTCCCGGGTGGGCTGACACGCGTGGCGCTGCGTGAAGGCTCGCTCGTGGTCAATTCGAGCCAGGGAGGGGGCACCAAGGACACCTGGGTGCTGGAGCGATAGCATGATCCGGAAAAGTGGGAACCGGTTTTCCGATAAGATCATGCGGAGAAAAGAGTCATGCTAAGCCGCAGCGCAGAGAATTTGTTCTGGATGGCGCGCAACATGGAGCGGGCCGAGAACACGGCGCGCATGCTCGATGTCTCCTTCCGCATGGCTCTGCTGCCCTCGACCATCGACAAGCAGGCCCTCCATTTCGAGCCCATTCTCGCCATCGCGCCGGGCTCCGGTCGCTTCCATGAGCTTTACGGCGAGATGACGCATGAGACCATCATCCGTTACGTGGCGCTCGAGCCGGAGAACTCTGGCTCGATCTGGTCCCTCATCCGTTCGGCGCGCGAAAATGCGCGCGCCCAGCGCTCGTCCATTTCCAGCGAGGCCTGGGAGAGCCTGAACTCAACCTGGCTGCAGGTGCAGAATCTCGACTTCGAGGGATTGAGGCGCTGGGGCTATCGCGATTTCTTCGATTGGGTGAAGGAACGCTCGCATCTCTTCCGCGGCGTGGTGTTCGGGACCATGCTGCATGACGATGCCTTCCGCTTCATCAGGCTCGGCACCTTCATCGAGCGCGCCGACAACACGGCGCGCATCCTCGACGTCAAATATCATGTTCTGCTGCCGGAGGCCGAGCAGGTCGGAGGCTTTGTCGACTATTACCAATGGGGGGCTCTGCTCCGTTCGGTCGGCGCTTTCCGCGCCTATCGCCGCGTCTATCACGACACCGTCTACCCATGGCGCATCGCCGAGCTCATGATCCTGCGCGCCGACATGCCGCGCTCGCTCCATCATTGTTACGAAAATCTGATCGGGACGCTCGATGAGCTTGCCGGCAAGAAACAGCTCGAATGCCGGCGGCTCGCCGGCCAGACCTACGCACGGCTGAGATACGGCCGCATCGACAAGATCTTCCAGTCGGGTCTGCACGAGTTCCTCACCGACTTCATCGCCGCGAACAACATGCTCGGCACTCAGCTTCAGGACGACTTCCTGATGACGCCGGCTGCCATGATGGTAGGAGCCGCCTGAGCCATGCTCATCCGGGTCGAGCATTCGACGGCTTACAGCTATTCCGAGCCGCTTATGGCAAGCACGCAATATCTGCGCATGACCCCACTCTCTGGGAGAACGCAAGCGGTCGAAAGCTGGAAGCTATCATGCCCTGGGGCCACGACCACTCCCTGGCAAGACCAGTTCGGCAACTCTTGCCACACGCTCACCATCGCCGAAGCGGTCGATCATCTCGAGATCAAGGTACATGGGCTCGTGCGCACGCGCGACACGAACGGCATCGTTGGGCTCGCACCCTTGGAGCTGCCGGCCGGCATTTATCTTCGCGAGACGCCGTACACGGTGGCGTCGGAATCGATCAAGGAGTTCGCCGCTCGCTTCCGTAACGCGCTTCCCAACGACCACATCGCAGGCGTGCATGAGATCATGCTCGGCATCGCCGACGCGGTTGAGTACCGCAAGGGCGAGACGCATGTGCACACGACCGGCGCCGAGGCTCTGGAGCAGGGGAGCGGTGTCTGCCAGGATCAGGCGCATATCTTCTGCGCCGTGTGCCGCGTCCTTGGCATCCCGGCCCGCTATGTCAGCGGCTATGTGACGCACGGGATGGGGAGCGAGGCGCACGCGGCAAGCCACGCCTGGGCCGAGGCCTTGATCGAGGATCTTGGTTGGATCGGCTTCGACGCCACCACGCGGTCCTGCCCCACCGAGGCCTATATCCGCACCGCGGTCGGATTGGATTATGCTGACGCAAGCCCCGTACGCGGTGTAAGGAGCGGCGGCGGGCTTGAGACTATGAGCGTCCGCGTCACCTTTCCCAGCCAACAACAACAAGTCCAATAGGGGGAACAATTGACCTACTGCGTCGGCATCCTGCTCGATGAGGGCGTTGTGCTCGCCTCGGACTCGCGCACCAATGCGGGCATCGATCGAGTGTCCACGTTCCGTAAGATGTTCACCTTCGAGAGGCCAGGTGACCGCTTCTTCGCACTGCTGACGGCCGGCAATCTCTCGCTGACCCAAGGTGTGGTGAGTCTCCTTGGCGAATGGCTGAACAGCGAGAATCCTGAGCGTGATCTCTTCGCCGTTGGGTCGATGTTCGGCGCGGCCCGCGTCGTCGGCGCGGCGCTCCGCGAGGTCCATAAGACCGACGGCGGCTATCTGCAGCAGCGCGACGTCGACTTCACCGGCTCGTTCATCCTCGCCGGCCAGATCAAGGGCGGACAGCTCCGCCTGTTTCTGATCTACGACGCCGGCAATTTCATCGAGGCCATGGGCGACACGATCTACTTCCAGATCGGCGAGGTGAAATACGGCAAGCCCATCCTCGACCGCATCATTCGCCGCGACACCAGCCTGAGCGACGCGGCGAAATGTGCGCTCATCTCCTTCGATTCGACCATGCGCTCCAACGTCTCGGTCGGACCGCCCATCGATCTTTTGATCTATCGCCGCGGCTCATTGCAGAAGGACTTCACCATCCGGCTTGAGGATGACGATCCTTATCTCCAGGCGATCCGCGAGGGGTGGGGCGGTGCTATCGTTAAGGCTTTCCACGACATCAGCCATGACCCCGGCTGGGACTTCTGACCGGCTCTAGTGCGTGCGAAGCTAATAGCCGCGCGGACCTCCTGGCGTGTAGCCACCACCCGAAGACGGATAAGAGTGAGCGCTGCTCGATGACGTCGGGCTCGCGCTGTTACGTGGAGTTGGTGCCGGGCCGATGTCAGTCTTGGCTGGGTTCGCGTCCTGGATAATCTTCGTGGTGAGATCGCGCATCTCTTCGAGCTGGTGGACGAATTTTTCCATTTGAGTGCGCACGTGCTCACTCTGCAGCTCCATCGCCTCGGCGACGTCCTTGCACCCGGCGAGCTTGAGGGCGAGGTTGAAATTCGCCTCGGCATTGGCGCGGGTGATCTCGGCAATCTTCGCGTTCAGCTGTTGCAAGCTAGCGCGCGCCGATTGCGAGGTGGTCTCGAGCGACTTCCATGCCTTGTCGCTTGACGCTGCGAACGTATCGAAGGCCTTACGCGCCTGCTCGATGCTCATCTTCATGAGGTCGCGCAGCGGCTCCGGGACCTCCGCCTTCATGAATGCGTCGTTTGCCATTCTACTCTCCTGTTCTACTGCCCCTCTGGCATTTCCTCGTGAGTCTTCGTTTAGGTTGGGCCAGGTAGCGGTCCGGTTCGTGGCTTTCTGCACGGCAAGGAGCCACGTCATGTACGGCCACCAAGCGGCCCACCATAAGTTGCGAGCAAATAAGAATAACATGCATGAAGTCCCTGCGGCAGCGGCCCATTCGAGGCCCGGCTGTCACATATGACTGAAAAGCTGCCGGCCTGCGAGCGTTGCCGCAAAACGTCCTTTCCAAGACGAGGACGCGAACGCCTGGAACAGGGCGCTAACCTTTGTAAAACCTAGGCTCGTTTAGCTATGCGGCGAGATGTTTCGGAGGTGCCCGTTGATCAACATCCATCATACCCAAACTCACGCCGCGGTCGACGACGAGGCCGCTCTCGAGCAGTTCCAGAAGCAATGGGCGACTTACCAGAAGCTCGTCGACAGCGATGCGCTCTCTCACAAAGAGGTGGGTGAGATCCTGCATGGAACTCTGGAGGCGATCCCGCAGCCCTTTGCCTTTCTTGACATTGCCTGCGGCGATGCCAGCCAGATGAAGCGGGCGCTCGGCGCGACCAAGGTCAACCACTATCACGGCATCGATCTGTCAGAGCCCGCGCTCGAGCTTGCCGCCAAGAATCTCGCCGGCGTTCCTTTCAAGGTCGCGCTCGACCAATGCGATTTCGTCGAGGCGCTGGAGCGGCGCGCAGAGCCTGCCGATGCCGCCTGGTGCGGTCTCTCTATCCATCATCTGAGCACCGAGGGGAAAGGCGAGCTACTCAAGTCGGTCCATGGCTCGACCAGCAGGATGCTGATGATCTACGAGCCGACGCTTGCTGACGGCGAAGATCGCGATGCCTATCTCCGCCGCTTTCGTCGCGTCAACCGGCCGGCCTGGCCGTTCCTGACCGACGAGGAGTGGCAGCAGATCGATCATCACGTCACGACCTGCGACTTCCCCGAAAAAGCCTCGACCTGGCTCGATCTCGGCCGCGCCGCGGGTTTCTCCAGGGCAAGTATCGCCTTCGAAGACTCGACCGGCTTCTACAACGTCTACCGCTACGATCGCTGAGCCGGCGTTTCAGCCAGCAAGGTCGATAGCAGGCGATTGCTCAGCCCCGCTGTCAGCCCCACTTCTTGCCCAACGCTTCAAGTCCCGCGCGCTTGAGATCGTCGGGGCTCATCACGACCCTGAAACGGCATTTCGCGTTGAAGTTCAGGAAAAAGGGCTCGGCGAATTTCGGAATGTCCGATGAAGTGGGAAGATCAATCGCCATCAGAGCCGTGCGCTCCCCACCTACCTCGGTGAAGTAGACGGCTTCGGGCTTCAGCTCCCCAAGGATTTTCTCCATAATCTTGCCGGTCTCCCCGCGTCGGACCAGCGTGTTGAAAGGCTCGTTTGGGAACGTCACCTGGAGCAGCATCCTCATAGCCTAACCTCCCTAGTATTTGCGGCTTCGCTGAAGTCTTGCAGAATAGCCGCATACAAGCGGGAGCCCTTGTTAATCGAAGCGCGCGTCGGATCGCCGAAACTGCCGCTCGGCGAATAATTCGGCGAGGTAGGGTCGTCCCGCGAGAGCGGGCCCTGCGTCGGCCCTTTAGTCGACAAGGGTGAGGGCTTGGCTCGCGCCATATCCACGCGTGAAGGAGCGATCGTGAGCATTAGAGAGGTCTCGATCTCGTCGGCATGAGTGCCATAGGGTTGCTGCATGAGATCGTGGGCCGTCGCGAGAAAGCGGCGTCCGCGAAAGATAGGCACATGGCGGATCCGCGAGGGGTCTCTTGACGCCTTGATCGCCATATCGACGGGAGCGATCGTGCTTAATCCGGTGTCGAGGATGAATAGGCGGGAGACGCCAAACCCGAGGATCGCATCGGCGATCTCGGTAACGAGCGCTTTGAAAGTCTCGGCACTCAGGCTGACACTTCCAGCATAGGCGACGAAAGCGGGATAGAAGCCGTAAGTGAGCGTCGGCCAAATTAGCGCATCCGTCATCTCCGCTAGCACGTGCGCGAAATGCTCGGCAAAGACCTGGTCAGCATTCATGGGCATATGCAGTCCATGCTCCTTGGCGCCGGCTCCGATCGGGAGGATTGCAGGGGCGTCCTCTCTGAGTCGTTCGCCGACTCTATCCCAGGTGAGGCTCGCAACCTCGTAGCTCGAAGCGTCGCGCGCCATAAGTGCCCTACTCGATGATCATGGCTTGCAGCATCTCGAGCCGATCGGCCTCGGCGGCCGGCTTGTCCCAGCGAATGCGGGAAATGCGCGGGAAGCGCATGGCCACGCCTGACTTGTGCCGCGTCGAGCGATGTACTGAGTCGAAAGCCACCTCGAACACAAGCTTGGGTTCGACCTGGCGCACCGGTCCGAAGCTGTCGACCGTATGATTGCGCACGAAAGCGTCGAGTTCCTTCAGCTCCTCATCGGTGAAGCCGAAATAGGACTTGCCGACGGGAACGAGCTCGGGCTCCCCGTTCTCGCCCTCGCGCCAAGCGCCGAACGTATAGTCGGAATAATAGGACGAGCGTCTGCCGCTTCCCCTTTGCGCATACATGAGCACGGCGTCGAGGGTGAGCGGCGCGCGTTTCCATTTATACCAATGGCCCTTGGGGCGACCGGCGAGATAGGGGCTATCGCGGCGCTTCAGCATCAGCCCCTCGATACCGGTCTCGCGCGCGCCGGCCCAGAGCACCTCGAGCTCTGAGATCGAGGCGAAATCGATGGTAGGAGAAACGTCGGTGCGGGGAGGCGACTTCGCCTGATGCCAGGCCTCGAGCCGAGCACGCCGCTTGCTGAACGGGAGCGCGCGCAAATCCTCCTCGCCCTCGAACAGCATGTCGTAGAGGCGGATATGCGCAGGGTGCGACTGCAGCATGGCTTGCGTGACCGCCTTCCGGTTCAGCCGCTGCTGGAGGTCGTTGAATGGTGCGACCTCCTTCCCGCGCATCACCAGCAACTCGCCGTCGAGCACGACGCCCTCCGGCAATGCCTCGACCACGTCGGGAAACGCACCCGAGATATCATCGCCGGTGCGCGAGAAGAGGCGCTTCTCGCCGCCTTGATGCGCCGCCTGCACTCTGATGCCGTCCCACTTCCATTCCGCCACGAAGTCTGACGGCTCGATTGTGGCAAGCTCCTTGTCCTCGATCTGATGCGACAGCATCAACGGCCTGAAGACCGGCGCGGCCCCGCTTTCGGGCCGCGGTCCTTTGCTCGAAAGCCAAGCGAACAGCGGAAGATATGGGGGCTTCTGTCCGTGCCACACCTCCTCGATCTCTGTGAGCGGTACCCCTGACCATTGGGCAAGCGCGGTCTTTGCAAGGCGCGCTGAGACGCCGACTCTGAGCGCGCCGGTCAAAAGCTTGAGCAGCGCCCAGCGTCCAGTGGCATCGAGCCGGTCGAGCCAGCGGGCAAGCAGCGAAGGCACCTCCATGGCGAGCGCCGATTGCACCGTCTCCACGATAGCGGCGAGCCCTGGCGGCTCTCCTCTTTCGTTCTTCGCCGGCCAGATAAGCGCAATCGTCTCTGCCGTGTCGCCGACATAGTCGCGCGACAGATCGAACAGCACCGGATCGACGCGGGAGACGAGCATGTCGGTCAGGATGCGCCGGAGCGGAAGCCTGAAGAACAGTCCGTCGGTAAGTGCTGCCAGCGCATAGCCGCGATCGGGATCAGGCGTGCTTGCGAAATAGTCGGCAAGCAATTTGAGCTTGTCATTGCGCGACGGCGTGTAGGAAAGCCGGTCGAGAAGCGCCGCGAAGTCCTTCACTGGTCCTCGTCCTCGCGGCCGATCAAGGCGAGCGCGCGGCCCCTTCTACCCGTCGTCTCGATGTGGTGAAGCAGCGCGTCCTCGCGTCCGTGTGTGACCCACACCTCGCGAGCGCCCGTCTCGGCGATCGTCTTGGTCAGCTCGCTCCAATCGGCATGGTCGGAGATCACGAGCGGAAGCTCGATGCCCTGCTGGCGAGCTCGCGCCCTGACTCGCATCCAACCTGAGGCGAAGGCCGTCACCGGATCCGGCAGCCGCCGCGACCAGCGGTCGGCGATGGCGCTTGGCGGAGCGAGCACGATCTCGCCTCTTATCTCCTCACGCTTGGCCCCGGTCGCGGGCGCCAACGTGCCGAGCTTGACGCCGAACGTCTCGTAAAGCGCCGAGCAGCCTGCGAGCGCGCCGTGCAAATAGATCGCGCGGTCGTAGCCCGCTTCACGCAGGAGTGCGATCAGCCGCTGGCATTTGCCGAGGCCATAGACGCCGACCACATGCGCCCGCTCGGGGAACTGGCTCACCGACTTGAGCAGCTTGGCGACCTCAGCGCGGGGGTCTCCGTGCTGGAACACCGGCAGCGCAAAAGTTGCCTCGGTAATGAAGAGGTCGCAGGGAACGAGCTCAAAGGCCGGGCAGGTCGGGTCGGCGCTTCTCTTGTAGTCGCCCGAGATGACGGCGCGCGCGCCCTTCCACTCGATCAGCACCTGCGCACTGCCGAGCACGTGACCGGCCGGCTGAAGCGTCACCTCGACGTCGCCAATCGTGATCTTCTCGCCATACGCGATGGCCTGGGTGCCACGGCTCGCTGCCTGTCCCAGCCGGTGCTCCATGATGGCAAGCGTCTCGCGCGTCGCGAGCACGTGCTGGTGGCCGGGGCGCGCGTGGTCCGAATGGCCATGCGTGACGATGGCACGCTTCGCCCCTGCGTGAGGATCGATATGGAAGCCGCCCGGCCGGCAATAGAGGCCCCCGGCGTCAACCGTCAGCCAGGTCTCGAATCGGTCAGGCCGCATTTCTTCCCGTATGTGTAGAACAAATCACGATTTCTACCGCGAATCTCTACCCTTGATTGAAGTGAATCTGGTTGCGCATTGCAGCATAGTCTCAGTCGATGCGGCGGCGGTGTCCGCCATGTGGGGGCGTTGCAAGGGGCTGGTCGGAGCATGTCTCCGCGGAGGTGGAGCGCCGGGGCTTCGTCTCGCGCTTTGCCTATTCGCGTCTGCTGCCCTCGCGCAATCCTATCAACCGACTGCCGAACTCTTCACTGGCTTCGAATTGAGCAACAACTATGCCAGCGTTTATGTGGGCGGAACGACCGCGCTCGGCAAGGGACTCTACGAGCCTGGATTCAGGCTCCGCGCGGTCGGCAGCTTTGGACGCTACCACTATGACGGCACGCTGTTGACCGACGGAGAGTATGTGCCGACCTCCTTCGATGGTCAGGATGCGTTCCTCGCCGCACTCGCCGGCTACCAGTCCCGTAAAGGGCCGCTCACCACCAAGCTGTTCGCCGGGCTCGAGGCGGAGGACCAGAACATCTCGCCGCACGATCCCAACAACGCGGTACAGGGGAGCGAGATCGGACTCTGGCTCGCAACCGAGAACTGGCTCGACATCTCGCCCAAGCTCTTTCTCTCGGTCGATGCCTCCTACGGAACTGCCTTTCAAGAATATTGTGCGCTCACGCGCCTGGGCTTTCGCCTTCGGCCGCGCCTTGCGCTCGGGTTGGAGGGCGGTGCGCTCGGCAATGAGGAATATAATGCCGGGAAGGGCAGCGGCTTCGTGCGCATCAATCTGCGCGACACCGAGTTCACCCTCTCTGGCGGCTTCACCGGCAACTATCTGCAAGATCTGCCGAGTGGTTACATCTCACTCGGCGTCTACAGAACGTTCTGAGAGAAGATCCGCAACGATCGGTCCCCATCGCGGAAGCCAAATTGCACTGCCGGCCCCGCTCCGGCAGTGCTTAGCCTTTCAACGTAGCCGCTCGCCATCAACTCCGACTGGGATTTTCGATCAGGCGGCATCGCGCTCGTGGATCGTGCATCCTGTGTAAGAGCGATGTCCCAAGGACAAGTCTTGAGGACTCTCTCCAGTGAGAAGCATGACATGAAGACGACAGCCGATCAAATAGGAGTTCGGCCTTACCCGCATTTTATTTTCGCGCGATGCTGGAGCACGACGCACAGCGCGCCGATCAGTGCGTCAAGGTCGCGGGCTAGGGCGCTGCGGTCGATGTTGGCGCTTTGGCTTGCGCCTCTTCAGGTTTCGGCTCGTGCGGCTTGCCATCGCCCGGTCCACGCCATTCCTGGAAACGCTTGGTGAGTTCTTCACCGTGGGCGGTCCACCACGTCTCGTCGAAGCGGAGCGCCTTCTTGAAATTTTCGGGTGCCGTAGGCAGGAAATCCTTCATCTCGACATTGATCACCGGGTGCTTGCCGACCAGTGAAATTGCCGACTTACGCATCGGCCCGTAGGCGATGAGCTCGGCCTGCGTCGCGAGCCGCGCTGGATCGGAGGCGAACACGATGAAGCGCTTGGCGCCGTCCTTGTTCTTGGCGTTTTTCGGGATGGCCCAGAGATCGAGGTCGTAGACTTGCCCGTCCCAGATCACGCCGAGGCGTTTGTTGTCGCCCACTGCGGCACGGAAGATGCGGCCGCTATAGCCCGCCGCCATCACCGCCTTCTTTTCGAGAAGCCAGCTGATCGGCTCCTGCGCGCTATCCCACCAATAGGTGTCGTTCTTGATCTTATCGAGGGCCTTGAAGGCGCGGTCGACTCCCTCCGGCGTAGCGAGCTGGTTATACACGTCGGCCGGGTCGACGCCGTCGGCGAGTAGCGCAAGCTCGAGCGTATAGCGCGGGCCATTCGGGAGCGCGCGTTTGCCGGGGAAATGCTTCAGATCAAGCAGATCGGCGATTTGGCTCGGCTGCGTCTTGGGAAAGGCCTGCCGGTCGAAGGCGATCGCCGTGGACCAGGCGACGCTTGCCACCCCGCATTGCGAGAGCCCTCCCGAAAAGAAATCCTGCTCTGCGCTTTCCCCCGAGGGTGCCGCACCAAGGCTCGACGGCTCGATCGTCTCGAGCAGCCCGTCGTTGCACAGCGCGCCGAGCGTCGCCGGGGATACATCGACCACATCGACAGGGGAGGAGTCGCCGCCGATCATGGCTTTGATCTTGGCGAGCGACCCATCGTAGATCTGAGTGGCGATACTCGTCCTGGTCTCCTTGGCGAACGGCTCGAAATAGGCAATCTCCTGCGATTGCTCATAGGCTCCGCCCCAGGTAGCGACGCTGAGGGTGCCGCCACTCGTCGCCGTATCCTCCGCGGCCGCGAGCGCGACACCGAGGCCGAGCCCAAGCGTCAACGCAGCTGCAAGGCCAAGACCATACCGCCACACGCGCGAAGGTGCTCCGTTCCCGCTCACGCGGTTTCCGCCGGGATATCGCTTCTCTTGCCCAAGCACTCTGGTTTTCCCAATCGACAAAAATCAAACGCCACGGTCAGTGTTGCAAGACGCCCGCGACCGGGCTTGCTTGCGGCCACCTCTCGCCCAGCGTCGGGCGATCCGCTCTGCGGATCATCGGCTGGGACAAGGGGCCGCGGATTGAGACGCGCGGCGGCGGTCCTCCCGCGCTTGGCTGCGAAGCCTTCATCGGTACCGCGTGGTTTGCGACCGACAGGTTCCAATCCAAGGTCTGCTGCCCTAAATCCACGTCACCGGTGCCAGAGACGATTCCGCGGCGCGTTTCCATATTGAACATTTGGCACGAAATGTGGCCGGCAACGAGGCGGCAATCGGCATCGAGCGTATCGAAGGGAGTCACGACATCGCGGCTCCATCCCTCTCCATCGAGGGGTGCGGCGGTGGTTAAGAGCCGCGCGAAATCGACCGGCACGGCGCCGTCTTTGGAGGTAACCTTAAGACTGCCGGAGAGGCCGCGAATCATCGCATCGAAGGTAACCCCCTCCGTCGAAAGTTCGGTCTTGAGCCCCCCTGTGCCGCTGACCGGGACGCTGAAGCCGAACGGCTTGAGACAGGTCTCGATGGTCACGTCGGCCAAGTCGGCGACGAACGTTGCCTTCACGCTTGGTTGCGACAAGTCGAGATTGAGGCGTCCCGAGGCCGAGCCGTCGCAAAGATCGAGCTCGCCCGCTTCGCCGGCCACGACCCCATCCCTCGCACTGATGGTGAATCCTCCGCGGCCGAGGCTGGTGCCTGATGCTACGATCTCGCCCGCGGAGATGCGCAAATCGGCTTCGAGATATTTGAGCAGAGCCCAATCGAACGGCCCCGACGCGGCCCCCGCGGCGTCAGGCGTTCCGCGCATCAGGTAGGGGTCGAGCACGAGCCGGTCGAAGGCGAGCGTGCCCTCGATGCGCGG
>JBLMXO010000034.1:0-6278 GCA_050257815.1 Actinomycetota bacterium | reverse complement strand
TCCCACTCGGCGCCCTTGGCGCCCTCTTTCTTCTGCTGGTCCCAAGACCAGGCCTCGGGCTCCGATTTCATCAGCCAATAGGCCATCGGGCTCACTCCTCCTCGTCGGGGGCGTTCATGGTCCACAGCCAAGGACGGATGTCGACGGTGGCGAACAGCCCGATTTTGGCGAAGGGGTCGCCGGCGGCGATCTTGCGCGCGGCATCGATCGACGGCGCCTCGATCACCACCAGGCTGCCATTCATTGTGGCGCCATCCTCCTGGGTGAAGGGGCCGGCGAAGACCAGAGTCTCGCCAAGGCTCTGCAGATACTCGACATGCTGCGGGCGGTTCGCCTTGCGCAAGCTAAGGCTGTTCGGCTTGTCGGTGCAGATGAGCGCGTAGAGCATGGCGTTCCCCCTTTAAGGCCACGAGGCTATTGCGGGGTTTGTTGGGTGTCTACCGTCGGGAACCAGCGAGCCCACCACACTCTTTGGATATCGCTGATTACCATTTGTCTGCTTTCGTGGGCGGGCGAGCAGATGGAGGAAAAAGGCATGCGCAAGATGCGGACACTCTCGGCGGCGATGATGATGGCAGCGGGATCTGTCCTTGGCGCGTTCGCCGTTCACGCGGAGCCTAGCGGCCTTGGCACAGTGCCGGAGACCACCGGAACCTCTAGAGCCATCCTGGCCCACGAGCCCGCGATGGCCGCTCACCAATGCATCTGGTTTAAGGGGTGCAAATACTGCCGAGCCTGCGTCGAGTGCCAATGGATGCTTCAATACTGCAAGAAGGGCCGCTGAGTTCAGACTTCTGCCCTGAGGGGGCGGGCGAGCAGCGCCCCAATCGCCTCATCGACGGTGGCAAGGCCGGAGATCACAGCATGCACGGCTTGCGCGATCGGCATGTCGATGCCGCGCGCGGCCGCCACCTCGACGAGCGCGCTCGCGGTGTAGACGCCCTCGGTCACCGAGAGCCGTTTGCCCAGCACATCGCTAAGGCTCTGCCCTTTGCCGAGCTCGATGCCGAGCGACATGTTGCGGGACTGCGCGCTGCCGCAGGTGAGAATGAGGTCGCCGAGGCCAGAGAGACCCGAGAGCGTCTCGCGCCTCGCGCCAAGCGCCGTGCCGAAGCGCGCCATCTCGGCGAAGCCGCGCGTGACGAGCGCGGCATGCGCGTTGGCGCCGAACTTTTTCCCCGCCACGATGCCGGCGCCGATGGCGTAGACGTTCTTCACCGCGCCGCCGATCTCGGCCCCGATCACGTCGTCGGTCCAATAGCAACGGAAGGGCTGGTGGCTGAGCGCATAGGCAAGCGCTGATGCCTTGGCCTCGCTCGTGGTCGCGAGCGTCACAGCCGCAGGCAGGCCCTTGGCGACTTCGATGGCGAAGCTCGGGCCTGAGAGCACGGCGATCTCAGCTTTGGGCAGGATTTCCGCCACAACTTGCGACATCAGCTTGCCGCTCGTCTGCTCGATGCCCTTGGAGCAGAGGACGAGCGGGTGGCCGTTGCGCAAGTAAGAGGCGAGCTCGCCGGCGATGGTGCGCAGATGCTGCGCCGGCGTCACCATCAACAGGAGGTCGCAATTGGCCACCTCGTTGAGGCGCGCGGTCGCCTCGATCGCCTTGTCGAGCTTGATGCCGGGGAGAAAGGTCTCGTTCTTGTGCTTCTGATTGATGTCAGCGACGGTCTCGGCTTCGTGCGCCCAGATCAGGACGTCGCGCCCGGCGCGCCTGGCGACGATGGCGAGCGCCGTCCCCCAAGCGCCTGCGCCGACAATACCGACCGTCTGGAGTGCCATGGATCAGTCTTATGCCAGATTTCGCGCTAGCGCCCCACCCGGCAGTACCTAAGCCTTGACGCCGGCGCCTAGCGCAGGCGGCGCATCAGGATCAAGCGGCCAGCGGGCGCGGGCAGGGGCTGAGAGATCATCGGTCAGCCCGCGTGACAGCCGCACCGCACCAGCCCAGGCGATCATGGCGGCATTGTCGGTGCACAACTCTGGCGGCGGAACCACCAGGCGAAAGATGTGCTTCCGCGCCGTCGCCTCGAGTGCCAATCTCAACCTTCGATTGGCGGCGACGCCGCCGGCGACGGCGAGGATGCGCTGCGCCCTCTTTCCCGCGTGCTCCTCGTAAAGCTCAAATGCGCGGGACACCCTGTCGCTGAGGATATCGGCGACCGCCTCTTGGAAGCTCGCGCAGAGATCGGCGATGTCTTGCTCCGACAGCGGTGCGCGCGCCATCGCCTCGTGCCTGAGCGCGGTCTTGAGTCCAGCGAGCGAGAAATGCGGTTCGTCGCGCCCCACCATCGGTCGCGGCAGCTTGATCGTGGCGCGCCCCTTCGCGGCCATCCGCTCCACTTCCGGCCCCCCTGGATAGCCGAGCCCGAGCAGCTTGGCCGCCTTGTCGAAGGCTTCGCCGAGCGCATCGTCGAGCGTGGTGCCGAGCCGCTCGTAATCGCCGACATCCTTGACGATGAGAGACTGCGTATGGCCGCCGGAGACGAGCAGAAGGAGATAGGGGAAGGCGAGGCGGTTGGTAAGGCCTGGGGTCAACGCGTGCGCCTCGAGATGATTGACCGCCACGAAAGGAACGCCAAGCCCGAGCGCGATCGCCTTGGCGGTGGTCACGCCCACGATCAACCCGCCGATCAGCCCTGGTCCCGCCGCCGCGGCGACGCCGTCGATCTCGCCGAGCGTCATTCCAGCCTCGTCGAGTGCCTGGAGGATCGCTGCATCGAGCAGATCGACATGAGCGCGCGCGGCGATCTCGGGCACCACCCCGCCATAGACCCTGTGCAGATCGAGCTGCGAGCGCACCACGCTTGAGAGGATCGTGCCGCTCCCGTCCGACCCGAGCCGCACGACAGAGGCGGCCGTCTCGTCGCAGCTCGTCTCGATGCCGAGAACAGTCAGAGGGGCTTTCGTCGTCATGGCTGCTTTTTACAGGGAATGCCAGGGCCGATTGAAGGGGGAGGCGAAAGGGGCCATTAATGCGCCCGCGAAGGCCACCCTGGCCAGAGTCTTAAGGAGTTGCATCGCTTGTCAGCCAAGCCCCTCAGGATCGGCACGAGAGGAAGCCCGCTTGCACTCTGGCAGGCGGGCCACGTGCGCGATCTGCTGATCGCGGAGCATGGCTTGAGTGATCGGGATGTGGAGCTCAGCGCCATCACCACCACGGGCGACCGCATCAAAGACAAGCCGCTGCGCGAGTTCGGCGGCAAGGGCCTGTTCACCAAGGAGATCGATGAGGCGCTGCTGTCGGGCGCCGTAGACCTCGCTGTTCATTCGATGAAGGACCTTCCCACCGTGCTGCCGGAGGGGATCGTCGTTGCCGCGGTGCTGCCGCGCGCCGATGTGCGCGATGCCTTCATCAGCACTAAGGCGGCGTCCCTTGCCGAGCTGCCGCCAGGCTCTATCGTCGGCACCTCGTCGCTGCGGCGCGCGGCCCAGGTGAAGCGGCTCAGGCCCGACCTTCGCGTCATCGACCTCCGCGGCAATGTCGAGACGCGGCTGCGCAAGATCAAGGACGGCGTTGCCGACGCGACGTTGCTCGCCTTCGCGGGACTGACGCGGCTTGGCCTCGAAGCACAAGTCACCTCGCTTCTGCCCACGAGCGAGATGCTCCCGGCGGTGGCGCAAGGCGCGATCGGCATCGCCGCGCGGAGCGACGACGAGAGGACACGTCGCCTGCTCGCACCGCTCAACGATGCGCCCACCATCACGAGCGTCACCTGCGAGCGCGCCTTCCTCGCCCGGCTCGACGGCTCGTGCAAGACGCCGATCGCCGGCCTTGCCGAGATCGATAATGGCGTGCTCCGCTTTCGCGGACTGATCCTCACCCCTGACGGTGGCGAGTCGTTCGGCATTGAGGTGACCGGCGAGGCACAACATGCGCGCGCTCTCGGCAATGATGCGGGCGAGGAGCTCGTCGGGCGCGCCGGCCCCGAGTTCCTGGCGAAGCTTTCCTGATGCGTATCCTCGTCACTCGGCCTCTGCCAGACGCGCAGCACGAGGTGGAGGCGCTTGCGGCGCACGGGCATGAGGGGGTGCTGGCGCCTCTCCTTGTGATCGAGGAGGTGAAGGACGTGACGCTCGATCTCAACGGTGCCCAGGCGCTGATCGTGACCAGCCGCAACGCGCTACGCGCGCTAGCCCATCATCCTGCACTCGCCGCCGCCCGCAATCTTTCGCTGTTCGCGGTGGGTGGCGCGACGGCCGAGGCGGCGCGCGATCTTGGCTTTGCCACCGTGATCGACGGCCCGGGGACCGGCGCCGGCCTCGCCGAGCTGATCATCGAGACGACTGACCCCAAGGATGGCAGATTAGTGCATCTCGCCGGCGCGACGCTGGCCTTCGATTTGAGGCGGGTGCTCCAAGCGGAAGGATTCAGCGTCACTCAGCCCGTGCTGTACCGGGCGTTACCAGCCGGCGAGCTACCCGGACAAGCGTTGCGGTCCCTCAAGGATGGGACGCTCGATGGTGTTATCCTCATGTCGCCTCGCACCGCCAAGACCTTCCTTGCCCTGCTCGAGCGCTACGGGGCGCTAACGCAAGGCATGCGTCTCGTTTGCTATTGCATCTCCCAGGCGGTAGCAGAGGTGCTCGCCCCGCTCGGATTCAGCGTCCGCGTGGCAACCGGGAAGCGCGAGGAAGATGTCCTTGCGCTCCTCGACTCTGAGGCGGCATCCTCTTGAGGAAAAGCGAATCTCTCAGGGCGGCTTAAGGTTAAGGCGCGATGGTAGAAAGTTTCGGCGATCACGACGCGGCCCAGGCGGGCGCCAGCAAGCGCCCGGCACCGACCATCGAAGGCACTGCGACGGAAGTGTCGGTCGATGCGCCGGCCGAGGACAAGGCTACCGGGGCAGCCGCGGCCAAAAAGGACGAGGAGACCGCCAAGCCGGAAGAGCTGGCCTCTTCAGAGCCCGAAGTCGAGCCCGAAACCGAGTCGGAAGCCATGCAGGCTGGCGAAGAGTCTGCGCCACCCGAACTCAAGGGACCTCCGCCCGCTTCGACCATCCGGGAGATGAAGAGCTTCGCGACGCATCTCGCAGCCGGGCTTCTCGGCGGCCTGATCGGTGTGATCGCGCTCGCCTTCGCCTGGCATCTCATCCCGACCGGCAGGAGCGAATCTCCCGCCGAGCTCGCCAAGATCAAGGACCGCATCGCCAAGCTCGAATCGGCTCTGGCGCCAGCGCCTGACACGAAGGCGCTTGGCGAGCTCGAGGCGCGCATCAAGGCTTTGGAGAGCCGTCCCGTCGAGACGCCGCCCGATATCTCGGAGCTGACCGACCGCGTCACTCAACTCGAATCGGCGATGAAGGCTCTGGCCGATGCAGCGAAGGATGGCGGCTCGGTAACCGGTGCCGCCGCCATCGCAGAGCAGGTCACCGAGGCCGAGCAGCGCATCCAGGAGAGGCTCGACAAGGCGCTCGCCGATCAGCAAGAGGCGAACGCTAAGACCTTGCAGGCGATGCAAGCCGCGATCGACGACGTGAAGGCGAAGGTCGCCGCGGTCGCGGCAGCGGGACCTGGCGGAGAGCAGGCTGACGTGACTGCGCTCACCGAGCGCGTCGCCAAGCTCGAGATCGAGATCAACAAGGGCGTCGCCGGCACGAAATCAGCGGCCGCCGCGATCGCCTTTGCCAATCTGAGCAGCGCGGTCGCCGAGGGTCGCCCCTTTGCGACCGAGCTCGCCACCATCAAGTCGTTCGTGGCCGACCCGGGCAATCTCGGGCCGCTGCCCGCCTATGCCGACAAAGGCATCCCGACCGTCCCTGAGTTGACCCGCTCTTTCGCCGTGAGCAGAGATGCGGCTCTCGCCGCGGCTGCTCCAGCGCCGTCAGGCTCGCTCATCGACCGGCTGCTCGCGAGTGCATCGACTCTCGTCAAGGTGAAGCGCGTTGACGAGGCGGCGACCGGCGATGCCCCAAGCGCCGTGCTCGCCCGCGCCGAAGCTCTCCTCGACAAGGGCGATCTCGCCGGGGCGGTGAAGCAGGTCGAGACCCTGCAAGGCGCATCGCGCGATGCGTTCAAGGCGTGGCTCGATGACGCGCAAGCGCGGCTCGCGGCTGACACGATTCTGCAACGGCTCGAAGCGACCCTGCTTGCCTCGGCGAGCCCCACTCCGGAAAAGGCACAAGACTAACGACGATGGTCCGGGTTCTCTCCTTCATCATCTGCATCCTCACCATGACTCTCGGTCTCGCCTGGCTCGCCGACCGGCCCGGCACGATCAACGTCGAGTGGCTCGGCTACCAGATCGAGACATCCGCCTTTATCGGCGTGCTCGCCAT
>JBLMXO010000033.1:0-6305 GCA_050257815.1 Actinomycetota bacterium | reverse complement strand
CCCGTCTCGGCCTTGAGCGCGGCCATCAGCCGGCCGGCGAGATTGTCGCCGGACGCCTCGCCAGAGACGATGAAGATCAGCGGCTCCTGCCGGCTCATGCTAACCCCAAGACTCGATCCGCGGTGGCGCGAGGCCAGGGCAACCTTCTCGCCGACCTCGGTTGGGCAATCAAGATGTCAAACGTTCCGCCAGGACGAGAAGGCCGCAGCTTGGCCATGTCTCAGCCCCTCGGCGTCGATCAACTCCCAGACAACGCCATCCTCAATGAGGAAGCGACGCCCCGACTTAGCGACGCGGACGCCGCGATAGCCTGACATGAAGCCGTGCTGCGCGACCGCATCAAGAAGGACCTGGCGCTCGGCGCGATCGGCGAGATCCGCCGAAAGCCGCGACGGCAGAGTTGTGATCTCGTCGACGTCGTACTCAAAGCAGGCTTGCGCGCATTTGTTAGCATAGATGAATTTGGGATCCTCAGAGGCGTCATGGGCCAGCACCGCAAACGGCGCCTGTTCATAGAGCCATTCGGCGCCAGCACCTTCGGGAACAAGCGTCGTGCCGACGAGCCGCTGATAGCTTCCGGTCAAAAGCGCGAAGAATTCAGGATCGATCGAGCGGTGCAAGGTCCGAGCCGTTCTAGTGATGGCGAACTGCCAGAGAATAAGCCCCGAGCCGTTGTCTCTTGCACCAGGAAATTCACCCGTCTGCCGATCCGGCGCATAGTCAAGATGAACCGGGGATGAATGCGCTATCTCCTTGCCGGAAATTAATTTTCGCGACGTTCTGCCACGTCTTGCACGCTTGAGAGTAGAGGACGATTACATTGCTCGGTAGGGGGAGTCTTCAGGCAAGAATTCTTGATGCAGCGTCACGTCAAGCAGAGCGAGGGAGACGAGCTCGACGGGAAACCGTCAGAGCCGTTCGTGGAACCGGCGGAAGAGGTTGCGACTCCAGTCGAACGCCCGACCACGCGCACGGGCAAGCGCCGCGCGTCTGCCTGGCTGACCGCGCTCGTCGCACTCGCAGCCGCAGCGTTGCTGTTCGTCGATCGCGCGCCGATCGAGAAGACCGAAAGTACTCCCGACAAGGCCGCGAGCACTCCCGCCAAGTTGCACGAGCCACCCCCGGTGCCGGTCACTGTCGGCGCGGCTTCTACTGCGGATGTGCCGATCTATCTCGACGGTCTCGGCACGGTGCAGGCCTCGAACACGGTCGCGATCCACACGCAGGTCGATGGCAAGCTGCAATCGGTGAATTTCGCCGAAGGACAGAAGGTCAACGCCGGCGACGTGCTTGCCATCGTCGACCCGCGACCGTTCCAGGCCGCGCTCGATCAGGCCAAGGCCAAGAAGGCACAGGACGAGGCGCAGCTCGTGTCGGATGCCAAGGACCTCGCGCGCTTCCAGGATCTGGTGAAGAAGGGAGCCGGGACGCAGCAGGCGGTCGATCAGCAGCAAGCCAAAGTCGATGCGCTGAAAGCGACCATCGCAGCGGACCAGGCCGGCATCGAGAATGCGGAGACGCAGCTCAGCTACGCGACTATCACCGCGCCCATCAGCGGACGCGTTGGCTTCCGCCAGATCGATGCCGGCAACATCGTCCACGCCAACGACCAGACGCCGATCACCATGCTGACCAGCCTAAAGCCGATCATGGTCGTCTTCACGCTGCCGCAGCGCAATCTCGCGGCGGTGCAGGATGCCATGGCAAAGGGCGAGGTGACAGTCATCGCCATGGACCAGGACAATGCGCGCGAGCTCGGCAAGGGCAAGCTCCTCCTGATCGACAATCAGATCGACCAGACCACGAGCACGATCAAGATGAAGGCCTCGTTCCCTAACGCGGACGAGCGACTATGGCCCGGCGAGTTCGTTAGGGTGCGTGTCCTTGTGGAGACGCTGAGCGATGCGGTGACGATCCCGCAGGGCGCCGTGCAGCGAAATTCACAGGGCCTGCTGGTCTGGGTCATCAATACCGATGACACCGCAGAGGACCGCCCGATTGTGGGAGGCCCGACCGTCGGCAACATGACTGTGGTCAAGAGTGGGCTTACCGCAGGCGAGCGCGTGGTCGTCAGTGGGCAATATCGGCTCCGGCCGGGCGCTAGGGTGAGCTTCGTCACGCCACAAACTGAGCCGCAGGGAGAAGGCGTCAGTAGTCTACCGCCGCAAACGCCGCCGCAGATCGAGGCCCCGGAAAAGGCGGCGCCATGAACATCTCGGCGCCGTTCATCAATCGCCCAGTCGCGACCACGTTGCTCATGGTCGCAGTTGCTTTCGCCGGCGCCGTGGCCTTCCCGCTTCTGCCGGTGGCGCCGCTGCCGAAAGTCGACTTCCCGACTATCAACGTCTCGGCCTCGCTGCCGGGCGCGAGCCCGGAGACCATGGCCTCGGCGGTGGCGCAGCCGCTCGAGCGCCAGTTCTCGCAGATCGCTGGCGTCACGCAGATGACCTCGACCAGCACGCTTGGCGCTACCTCGATTGCGCTCCAATTCGATCTCAATCGTGACATCGACGCGGCGGCGCAGGACGTGCAATCGGCGATCGCCGCCGCCGGGCGACAGTTACCGACCGACATGCCGTCGCCGCCAACCTACCGCAAGGTGAACCCGGCCGACTCGCCGATTCTGGTGATGGGGGTTCATTCAGATACGCTCCCCCTCACGGTGGTCGACGATTATGCCGACACGATCCTCGCCCAACAGATTTCGCAGATCGACGGCGTGGCGCAGGTCTCGATCGGAGGCGAGCAAAAGCCCGCGGTGAGGGTGCAGGTCGATCCCGCCAAGCTCGCTGCCAAGAATCTCCCGCTCGAGGATTTGCGCTCGGTCATCGCCGCGGCGACGACGAACGCCGCCAAGGGTACACTCTATAGCGAGAACCGCAGCCTCACCCTTGCCGCCAACGACCAGCTCTCCAAGGCTGAAGACTATGCCGACGTGATCGTAGCGTATCGGAACGGCGCGGCGGTCAGGATAAAGGACGTGGGCGACGCGATCGAAGGACCCGAGAACCTCTATACCGGCGCTTGGGCCAACGGTAAGCGCGCGGTCCTGCTTGTCGTCTTCAAGCAGCCCGGCGCCAACGTCATCGACACCGTCGATAAAGTCAAAGCGGCCCTGCCGCAGCTTCGCGCCGCCATACCGTCTGCCATAAGCATCGACGTTCTGTCGGACCGCACGGAAACCATCCGCGCTTCGGTCGACGATGTCGAGTTCACTCTTGGCCTAACCACCGCGCTCGTCGTGCTGGTGATCCTGCTGTTCCTGCGCAATGTGCGCGTGACGATGATCCCCGGAGTGGTCGTGCCGCTTTCGCTGCTTGGCGCGCTCGCGGCCATGTATCTGTTCGGTTTCAGCCTCGACAATATCTCGCTGATGGCGCTCACCATCTCGGTCGGCTTCGTGGTCGATGACGCGATCGTCGTGGTCGAGAACATCTACCGCCATATCGAAGACGGTATGGCCCCGAAAGAGGCGGCTCTCAAAGGCTCGCGGGAGATTGGCTTCACCGTGGTGTCGATCAGCGTCTCGCTGGTTGCGGTATTCATTCCGCTGCTCTTGATGGGGGGCATCGTCGGCCGACTATTCCGCGAGTTTTCCATTACGGTGACGGCCGCCATCGCCGTTTCCGCTTTGGTGTCGCTGATCCTCGCACCGATGCTGTGCGCCCAATTCGTTCACCGCGAAAGCGCGCAACATGGGCCAATTTGGTGTGCCATCGAGGCCATGTTCGCCGGAATGCACGCTTTCTATCGCCGCACGCTCGACCGGGTGCTGCTGCACCCCTTCATGACGCTTATGGTGTTCTTCGCCACCATGGCGGCAAGCGTCTATCTCTACGTGGTCATCCCCAAGGGCTTCTTCCCGCTTCAGGACACCGGACTGATCACCGGCTTCGCCGAGGCAGGGCAGGACATCTCACCGCAGGAGATGGCCCGGCTGATGGTGCGGCTCGGCGACGTGTTGGCGAAGGACCCCGACATCGCCGGGATCGGAAGCGCCATGGGCAGCACGGGAAGCGCGCAGACCGCAAATACCGGGCGTTTCTTCATCGGGCTGAAGCCCCGGGATGAACGCAAGACCGACGCAAACGAAATCATCAATCGGCTACGTCCGCAGCTGGCGCAAGTCGAGGGCGTCAAGCTGACGCTGCAATCCTCGCAGGACATCAGGGTCGGCGGCCGCATCAGCCGTGGTCAGTTCCAATACACTTTGCAGGACGCGGATATCGGCGAGCTCAATGAATGGGCGCCGAAAATCCTCGCCGAACTCCGGACACTACCCGAGCTTGCCGATGTAACCACCGATCAGCAGGGTAACGCACCGCAGCTCATGGTCAGCATCAACCGAGACCAGGCGGCACGCTTCGGCATCCAGCCCGAGGTGATCGATGCTACGTTGAACGACGCCTTCGGGCAGAGACAGGTGGCGCAGTACTACACGCAGACCAACACCTATCATGTGATCCTCGAAGTCCCGCCGGAGATGCAAGGTGACCCCAACACGCTCGACCGCATCTACGTGAAATCGCCTGGAAGTGGTACCTCAGTTCCCATTTCGACGCTCGTCACCATCGACAACACTCAGGTCGGGCCGCTGTCGGTGTCGCATCAGGGACAATTCCCGGCAATCACGATCTCCTTCAACCTGCCGCCGGGCATCGCGCTGGGCCAAGCGATCGACGCGATCGATAACGCCGTCATGCGCATGGGCGTGCCAGTTACGGTGAACGGAACGTTCCAGGGCAATGCGCAAGCCTTTCAGGACTCGCTTGCCAGCGAGCCGGTGCTGATCGCCGCAGCACTTGTCACCGTCTATCTCATCCTCGGCATGCTGTACGAGAGCTTCATCCACCCGCTGACCATCCTCTCAACGCTCCCTTCAGCGGGTGTCGGCGCGCTCCTCGCTCTGATGCTCGGCGGCTTCGACCTCTCGGTCATCGGCATCATCGGCATCATTCTCCTGATTGGCATCGTCAAGAAGAACGGCATCATGCTGATCGATTTTGCCATTCAGCGCGAACGCGAGGGAATGCTGCCGCGTGAGGCCATCCGCGAAGCTTGTCTGCTTCGTTTCCGGCCGATCCTGATGACCACCATGGCGGCAATGTTCGGAGGCATTCCGTTGATGCTAGGCCACGGCGCGGGCTCGGAGCTCCGCCAGCCGCTCGGCTACGCCATGGTCGGCGGTCTGGCCCTGTCTCAGGTGCTGACGCTCTACACCACGCCGATCGTCTATCTTTATCTCGCGCGGTTGCAGCACAGGCTTGCGGGACGGAAGCGCGAAATCAGCAAACGCGAGAGCACCAAAAAGGCCAAGGCGCTCACTCCGGCCGAGTGATCGGGCGGGCCGGCATTGTCGTGTTCGCGACACTCGCACCTCGCAAAGGCCTTACCCACTTGTTATATCCTAGACAATATAGGATTGAGATGTTGCATCCCCCTGCGAGGCTGAATCGGCTTACGGGGCATAACTGTCTGAAACCTTTTGGGTCTTGGCTGGCTCGCGGGGTTGGCTCGCGGCTTGCTTTGTGCAGCCGAGAATCACGCAGGGCCGCTATGACCGATAGTTTCCTTACCGCATCTCGAACTCAATCGCCGAGGCCGCTCGCTCTCGTGCTCGGCACCAATGAGATCGCCTCAGCCGTCGCGGTGCATCTCAACGCGGCCGGGTCTGCCGTCATCCTGAGCCATGATCCCTTTCCGCCCGTCATCCGCCGGGCCATGGCCTTCCATGATGCGCTGTTCGGCGACCGGGCCGTCGTCGAGCGGGTCGAGGGCGAGTTCGCAGAGACGAGCCGCGCATTCGCTCTCGTGTTCGCGAAGCCGCGCAGCGTTGTGGTCACCCCACTTCATCTCAGTGAACTGATCGCGCTCCGCACGCCGCAGATCCTCATAGATGCCCGCATGCAGAAGCATCGCGTGACGCCGGACTTGCGCGGCATCGTGCAACTGACGATAGGGTCGGGCCGAACTTCGCAGTCGGCACCAATTGCGATATCGCCATCGAAACGCATCTCGCGATGAGCGGCTGCATCCTCACGCGCGGGAATACGGAAGCCCCCGATGGTCTTGCGCCTTCGCTCGGCGGGGTGGGCAGAGAGAGCTTCGTTTATGCGGCTCGCGAGGGCCTGTTTCACACGCCAATCGAGATCGGTATGCGCGTGTTCAAGGGCTTCGTCGTCGGTCATCTCGACGGCGCGACCATCGAGGCGCCGATCGATGGCCGCGTGCGTGGGATCGTGCGCGATTCTACGCGCGTGCCGGAGCGGGCGAAGCTGATCGAAATCGATCCGCGCGGGAGGCGG
>JBLMXO010000032.1:0-9636 GCA_050257815.1 Actinomycetota bacterium | reverse complement strand
CGCATCTACAAACAGCTTGCGGCGCGAGCCGGGCTTGGACTCGCGCCGCGACTGGTCTCTTAACAGGAGCGGGAGGTCTCGCCTCAGAAGCCGCCGCAGTTACCCGGGCCCCAGTTCCGCTGATATGAGATGCAAGGATCCCAATAAGGATCGTTGAGGTCGCCGCGGTTCCATCCGCCAAGGGCATCCTTGAGCTGCTTAGAATGCGGCACGTAGGCGCCACGGCCGAGGAGCGTCTCGTCGGCGGTGCCATAGACGTAGGGATAGCCGGAGTGGTTTGACGCTTTGCCTTGCGCGGCGAGCGCCGAGCTGGAGCAGGCGGCCGCGAGGGCGAGGAGAATCTTCTTCATGGCAGTTGTCCCGTAGGAAGTGGCGTTTGCCGACATCTAGTCCTGCGCCAGGTCGGTTCAATGCCGGTAAACGCGATGTGATTTAGGTCGCCGCGGGCGTCTTCGGCTTGAACAGGCAGATGTCCGAGATGAGGCAGCGCCAGCATTCCGGCTTGCGTGCCTTGCATACGTAGCGCCCGTGCAGGATGAGCCAATGATGGGCGTTATGCTTGTAACGATCGGGTACGATCCGATTCAAAGTCTCCTCGACCTCAAGTGGCGTCTTGCCGGGGGCAAGACCCGTCCTGTTCGCGACCCTGAAGGCATGCGTATCAATAGCGATGGTCTTGGCGCCGAAAGCGACGTTCAGCACCACGTTCGCGGTCTTGCGCCCGACGCCAGGGAGGCTCTCAAGCGCCTCGCGGGTCTCCGGCACCTTGCCGCCATGCTCGGCGACGAGTTTCATCGACAGCGCAATCAGGTTCTTAGCCTTGGAGCGGTAGAGGCCGATAGTCTTGATCTTGTCCATCAATCCCGCCTCGCCCAGCTCGATCAGCTTTTCGGGCGTGTCGGCGATGCGGAACAGATCGGGGGTGGCGCGGTTAACCGAGGCGTCGGTCGCTTGCGCCGACAGCACTACGGCGACGAGCAGGGTAAACGGATCGTGGTAATGGAGCTCGGTCTTGGGATGAGGGTCTTCGGCCTGGAAGCGGTGGAAGATCTGGTCGATTTGTTCTTGAGTCAGACGCGATCCAGGTGCGCGCTTGCCTTTCACTCGTGCGGTCTTGCTGCTTGCCCCACGCATTTTCGGTTGAACCGCCACTTGGCCTTAGTCTACCACTGAGGGATAGCTCCTAGACCCGCTATGACAGACTCCAACCTCATTTCACAAGAGCCCAGGTACTTCAGTGCCATTCTGACGCCGCACCGGTCGCTTGGACCGAAGGGCTTCATGGTGCTGATGACGGCGGTGTGCGCCACCAGCTTCAGCACAGGGCTCCTGTTCTACATGATCGGGGCTTGGCCCGTCGTCGGCTTCATGGGGCTCGATGTCGCCCTCATCTACATCGCCTTCAAGCTGAACTTCCGGGCGCTCAGACTCTACGAGACAGTCGACCTGACCCGCGAGGCTCTCACCGTCACGCGTGTCGCTCCGTCGGGCAAGGCGCAATCGTGGAACTTCAACCCTTATTGGGTGAGGATCAACATCGACCAACGGCACGGCCGCTCGACCGAGCTATCGCTCGCTTCACACGGCAAGAGGCTCGTATTCGCGAGCTTCCTCACCGATTCCGAGCGCGAGGACTTCGCGCTTGCGCTCTCTTCGGCGCTGTCGGTCGCGAAGAGCCCCGGCGCAGCCTAGACCCAAGTCTCTGCTCGGTGGACTAAGCGGCGAGGTCGCGCTTCTCGGCGATCGAGCCGTCGGCGTTCAGCCGGTAGATCAGGGGATGGCCGGTGCGGAGTTCGACCCTCTCGACATCGTCAGGAGACAGCCGATCAAGCCGCATGATGAGCGAGCGAAGCGAATTGCCGTGGGCGACGACAATGACGTTCTTGCCGGCCGCGAGCTCGGGCAGGATGCGCTTCTCGAAGAAAGGTACGACGCGCTGCGCCGTGTCCTTCAGGCTTTCGCCTCCGGGAGGAGCGATATCGTACGAGCGCTGCCAGAGGTGAACCTGCTCGGCGCCCCAACGCCGGCGCGCCTCGTCCTTGTTGATGCCCATCAGCTCGCCATAGTCGCGCTCGTTGAGCGCAGCGTCCTTGACGGTCGGGATGTCCTCCTGGTCGAGCTCGTCGAGAATGATCTGCAAGGTGTGGGTTGCGCGCTTGAGCGTGCTGGTGAAGGCTGCATCGAAGCGAAGGCCAGCGGCCTCTAGCATAGCGCCGGCGCGATGGGCCTCGAACAGTCCTTCTTCGGTGAGCCCCACGTCTTTGGACCCAGTAAAACGGTTCAGGCGATTCCACTCGCTCTCGCCGTGGCGAATGAGAACGAGCACGTTGCCCGGGATCCGGCGCGGTTCAGTTTGTTGGGGGCGCCCTGTCATCGCCTGGTCCGGTCCCTTATCCGCTCGATGCGGTTCCTTCTTGGTGCGGGGGAACATAGCGGAAAAATGTTAAGTCGGGTCTCATATGACGTCCGTTTCGGGCCTATTTCCGGCAAAAAATTCCGCAGATTTGGGCATAGTCGCTTCGCTTTGCCGATTGATGACCAAAGAGCCCACTTCGCCATAAAGCATCACAGGCCGAGAACGTCGGCCATCGAATAAAGACCCGGAGCCTTCCCACGCGCCCATAGCGCTGCGGTGACGGCGCCGCGAGCGAAGATCCCGCGGTCGCTTGCAATATGGGCAAGCTCGATCCGTTCGCCAGGTCCGGCAAAGATCACCCGATGCTCGCCCACCACGTCTCCTCCCCTGAGCGCCGCAAAGCCGATATCGCCTTCCCGCCGTGGGCCGACATCGCCGTCGCGGGTGCGCACGGCTTTTTCGGCGAGCGAGACATTCCGTCCTCGCGCCGCCGCGGCACCGAGCATGAGCGAGGTGCCTGAGGGTGCATCACGCTTGTGGCGGTGGTGCATATCGAGGATCTCTACGTCGAACTCTGGCCCGAGCGCCTGAGCGACACGCTCGGTCAGGACCGCGAGCAGGTTGACGCCGAGGCTCATATTGCCGGCTTTGACGATCGTCGCGTGGCGGGCAGCGGCCTCGATCTTGGCCATATCGGCCTCGGAGAGACCCGTCGTGCCGATGACATGAACGAGGCGGGCCTGAGCAGAGAGGCCGGCGAAGGCCACGGTCGAGGCCGGAGAGGTGAAATCGAGCACGCCATCGACATGGGTGAGGACGGGGAGTGGGTCGTCGGTGATGATGACGCCAATCGGATCGAGGCCTGCGACCTCGCCGATGTCACGACCGACGGCGGGAGAGCCTTTGGTCTCGACGCCACCAGCGACGGTGCAGCCCGGCGTCGCCAAGATCGTGCGGGTGAGCGCCTGGCCCATGCGGCCAGCGGCGCCCAGCACGGCCAATTTCATTTCACTCATTGCCTTGTCCGTGAGGCGATGCGGGGGCGGCGCTAACCATGTAGAAGGGCCTATCGCGAAGCTAGGCGACCTTCTATGACGAAAAGGGCGTCCGCCCACAAGCCCGGAAGCAGGAAGAAGGGAACTTACCCCCTGCCGGTACTGCGCAAGCATTACCATGCGGATGGCAATCTGGCGGGCGGCGCTCCTGATTGAGAATGGCCGCGCGCGTCGGAAAGCCTTCAACACGAAGATTTGACAGTCCGCGCGCCGTCTGAGCCCCTCGCCCGCCACAAAGTGCCTTGCTCATGCTCGCTCCAGCGGTAACGACGGCGAGAGGAGGGGCGATGCTCGAGACCGCCGCCAAAGCGAGACAGGCGAGCCAAAGACCACAGACCTTCGATGTGGCGATCACGGGCGTCGCGACAGCGGTCCCTCCGCACCGAGTTTCGCAGGAGGATGTCGCCGAGCGGGCCAAGGCCGTATTCCCGCATCTCGCCCGGCTCGACGGGCTCTATGCCAATACCGGAATCGAGAGCCGCTACGCCTGCCAGCCCAAGGACTGGTACTACGAACGCCATGGCTGGGAGGCGCGCACCGAAGTGTTCCAGCGTCATGCGCTCGAATTGCTGGAAGAGGTGACGCTCGCTGCAGTCGCCGATGCAGGTCTCGGGATCAAGGATATCGACGTGCTCGTGGTCAATACGATCACCGGTCTCGCTATTCCAAGCCTCGACGCGATGTTGATGAACCGCCTCGACTTCCCCCGGAAGATGGAGCGGCTGCCGATCTTCGGGCTCGGCTGCGGCGGAGGCGTGGCGGGTCTGTCGCGCGCCGCGCGCTACGCGCAAGCGATGCCTGGCGCGAATGTACTGTTCTTGACAGTCGATCTCTGCAGCCTCTGCCTCCGCATCGCCGACCCAAGTCTTGCAATGTTCGTCTCTGCCGCACTGTTCGGCGACGGAGCCGCCGGCGTCGTATTGAGCAACGTGCGTGACCGAGAAGATGGCGATGGTCGTGGGCGCATCCTCACCGTCGGCGATCATTTCTGGTCGAACACCGAGCACATCATGGGCTGGGACATCAAGGAAGACGGCTTCGGCGTCGTGCTGAGTCCCGACCTTCCCGGCCTCATCCGCAACCATCTGGCCGATGCGGTGCAGGGCTTTCTCGATCGAAGCGGCATGGGCCTCGGTGAGTTCGTGGGATTCCTGCTGCATCCCGGCGGCGCCAAGATCCTCAACACCGCCGAAGAGGTACTTGGGCTCCGCGACGATGATCTTGCGCTGTCGCGCGAAGTGCTGCGTGACTTCGGCAATATGTCGTCGCCGACTGCACTGTTCGCGCTTCACCGCGCATGGAAAGCTGGCGCGAAAGGTCCGCACCTGCTCATGGCATTCGGCCCCGGCTTCTCGGCCTATTTCGTTGCCATCGATCTCTGAGCCTCGCGGCGCGGTTCGAGCGCCTGGTCTTCGAGCTTGATCTTAGCCGCGATCACAACCCACCAAAGCGCCGTCATGATGAGGGCGAGCGCGAGCGCGCCGAAGGCGAGCGGCAGCACGAATGTCTCGATGATCGTCAGCGCATAGTTCGGATGCGATAGATAACGATATGGCCCACGGCGGGCGATAGGCGCGCCACGAAGGGTGATGATGCGATGCGTCCAAAAGCGTCCGAGGCTGGCAATGATCCAGTAGCGGGCAATTTGCAGCACAAGATAATACGCAATGAGCGGCCAGATGATCGGCGCATCGGGTGGGATCAAAAAGAACAGAGAGGCGATCCAGGCAAGATGGGTCGCGGCAACCACCGGATAGAAGCTGGCGCCAGCTTCGCCCGCACCCTCGGCGAGGAGCACCTTTGTGTTGTGCGCCGAATAGAGCTCCTCGAGCCCACGCTGAGCAAGGACGAGGACGGCAGCAATCTGTGGCGCACCAATCAAGTCATTGAGGTTCATGGGATTAAAGAATTACCGATTCCTCATTAGAGGAAGGAGCGGATTCCGCCCTAAAATGCGCCCGATCACGCGAATGTGGTCCAATACCGCTCGACTGGAGCGCCCGGTTCGCAACCGCCGTAGGCGACGGAATGATGGCCAAAGAGACGCTCGAGCGTTCGGTCCAGGACAAAGGCAATCGCCCCAAGGTCTTCATCTCCTACTCGCGCAAGGACCTCGCTTTTGCGCAGATGTTGGTTGAGGAGCTTGGCGAACGCGGCTTCGATGCCTTTCTCGACAAGACCGACATCGCGCCCGGCGAGCCGTGGAAAGAGCGCCTCGGCGGTTTGATCGCCGCAGCCGACACGGTGGTGTTCGCCATCAGTCCAGATTCGGTGGCCTCTAGCGTCTGCACCTGGGAGCTCGAAGAGAGCGCGCGGCTTGGCAAGCGGCTAATCCCGGTCGTGGCACGGCGCATTGCCGACGCCGATGCACCGCCGGCGCTTGGGCGGCTCAACTGGGTGTTCTTGAGCGAGGGAGACGACAAGGAGGCGGCACTTGCCGCGCTGGACGGGGCGCTGCACACCGACCTTGCTTGGGTGCGCGAGCATACGCGCCTCGGCGAGCTCGCCCGGCGCTGGGATGAGCAGAAGCGCAGCAAGGGCGCGACCTTGCGCGGGTCAGATCTCGATGGCGCCGAGCGCTGGCTCGACCGCAGGCCGCCTGAGGCCAACGCGCCGACCGACCTCCATCAAGATTTCATCCGCGCGAGCCGGCAAGCGGCGACGGGCCGGCAGCGCATGTGGGTCGGCGGCTCTCTCGCGGTCGCCATTCTCGCCATCGGCCTCGCCATCTTCGCCGAGATAAACCGGCGTGAGGCGCAGACGCAACGCGATCGCGCCGAGCATACGCTCGCGCTGGCCACCAAGACCGCGAACAGTCTTGTTTTCGATCTGGCACAGAAGTTTCGCGACGTGGTCGGCGTGCCTGCGGCGACTGTGAAGGACATCCTCGACCGTTCGCGTCAGTTGCAGGACCAGCTGCTCGGTTCGGGCGAGACCAGCTTCGACTTGCGCCGCAGCCAAGCCGTCGCCTTGATCGAAATGGGCGCCACTTTGGAATCGCTTGGCGACAGCAAAGGGGCCGAAGAGGCGGGCAATAAGGCCCGGGACATCTTCGAGGCCCTACTCAAGGAGCGGCCGGACAGCGCCGATTATCAGCGCCAATTGGCAACTGCCTACGATCACATCGGCGATGCCTTGGAGTCGCAAGGGAGGCTGCCCGACGCCTTGCGCGCCTACCAGTCCGGACTTGAGGTCATGGACCGCCTGCCGGCATCGGATCCCGATAATGTCGAGGAGATCGCAAATTTCCGCGATCGCATCGGCAACGTGCTCGTCGCCCAGGGCAATCTCGCCGCGGCGCTCAAGTCTTATCAAGACAGCCTTTCCCTTCGCGAGCAGTTGGTCAAATTGCAGCCGGCCAACATGACATGGCAAAACGCGCTCTCGATATCGCATTTCAAAATCGGCCAGATTCAGGAGGCCCAAGGCAATCTCGACGAAGCGCTGAAGTCGTACCAGACCGACCTCGCGATCGCCGAAACCGTGGCCAAGTCCGATCCGAGCAACGGCGACTGGCAGCGAGGCCTCTCGGTCGATCACGTGGCGATCGGCGACCTGCTTCGCGCTCAGGGCCATCTCGACGAAGCGCTGCAAGAGTTCCGCGCTGCTCTCGCCATCCGCGAGCGTCTGGCGAAGTCAGATCCCAGCAATGCCTTGTGGCAGCAGGATCTCGCTACGGCCAATGAAAGGGTGGGGAAAATCCTCGAGGATCAAGACAAGCTGGATGAGGCGCTCGGTGCCTATACTGCGGATCGGGATATCGCTGAACGGTTGACGAAATCCGATCCCGCCAACGCGGATTGGCAGCGCAATCTTGCCGTAGCAGATGCTCATGTCGGCGACATCCTGCAAAGCCAAGGCAAGCTCGATGAGGCGCTCGTTCCCTTTCAAGCGACCGAGGATATTTTCGAACGGCTGGCCAAGTCCGATCCCGGCAACGCCGGCTGGCAGAACGATCTCGCTGCGGCCTACCAACGCATCGGTGCAATCGATGAAGCCCGAGGTCACTACGATGAAGCACTGACATCCTACCAGGCAGTCCTCGACATCCATCAGCGCCTGACCAAGTCCGATCCCAGCAATGCAGATTGGCAAAAGGACGTGGCAGAGACCTATGCGCATATCGGTTTCGTGTTGGAGGCACAGCAGAAATTTGCCGATGCCGAGCAGGCGTTTCAGCATGCCCTCGCCATCGGCGAGAAGCTTGCACAATCCGGCTTCAACAACGCCGACCTCCAGCGCCATCTGTTCATTTGGAATGCCAAGCTCGGCGACGTGGAATCCAGCCAGGGCAAGCTCGATGAATCGCTCAAGGCCTATCGCGCGAGCTTGGACATCAACGAGAGCTTGGCCAAGGCCAATCCGAACAGCATGAGTCTACAGCGCGATCTCATGGTGTCTTACGACAATGCCGGTCAAGCCGAGCTTGCGGTCTCGCATTGGCCGGAAGCGGTGCGGCTTTATCAAGCGCGTCTCGCCGTCGCCGAACGCCTCGCGCAAGCTGATGCCGCCAATGCGAGCACTCAACGGGATTTGGCCGTCACCTATATGAAGCTCGCCAACGCCTACCTGAAGAATGACCAGGTCCCAGAGGCGCGCGACGCCTTCAAGGCCGGCCGCGATATCGAGGCGGCCCTCGTGCAGGCGCATCCCGATGTCGCGAAGTTCAAGCAGGACCTAGATTGGGTCGATCAGCAGCTGGCTACGCTAGAGAACGCGACCGGTTCGGCTGCGCCGTGACGTCTTGCTTATTGCTCAGGCGACGAGCGGACGGTCCTTTGCCGTCTCCGCGGAGTCCGGCACATCGGCTTCGGGCTTGCCGTAATAGAAGCCCTGGACCTGGTCGCAGCCCCATTGCTTGAGCATCGCGGCTTGACCCTCGGTCTCGACGCCCTCAGCCGTGATGGTGACATGCAGCGACTGACCGAGGCCGACGATGCTCGAGACGATGGCAGAGGTCTGCGGGCTCGTGCCGAGCGTGTCGATGAAGGAGCGGTCGATCTTGATCTTCTTGACGGGGAAGCGGGTGAGGTAGGAGAGGCTGGAATAGCCGGTGCCGAAATCGTCCATGGCGATCGCGACGCCGAGCTGATCAAGCCGCGTCAAGGTATCGATCACCGCTTCGGTGTTCTGCAAGATGATGCCCTCGGTGATCTCAAGCTCGAGGCGGTGTGGCTCAAGCCCGGTCTCATTCAGAACCCGGCGCACGAGCCCATACACGTCCTGAGTCTTGAATTGCGCCGGAGAGAGGTTCACGGCGAGATTGGTGTCGAGCGGCCAGGTGGTGGCATAGGCGCAAGCTGTGCGCAGGATCCACTCGCCAAGCGGGACGATCAGGCCGGTCTCCTCGGCGATCGGAATGAAGGTCGTCGGCGGGATCTCGCCCTCGGTCGGGTGCCACCAGCGTACCAGAGCTTCGTAGCCGGTGAGCTTGCCGGTCTCGAGATCGAATTGCGGCTGGTAGTCGAGATAAAGCTGGTTCTTGTGCAGCGCCGCGCGCAGATCGGCCTCGAGCCGGCGGCGCTTCTGCAAAGCGGCGTCCATCGCGGGCTCGAAGAAGCGGAAGGTGTTGCGCCCATCCTCTTTGGCGCGATAGAGGGCCAAGTCGGCGTTCTTAAGCAGAGTCTCCGAGGGCTCTTCGTCATCCACGGGGCCGATGGCGATGCCGATGCTCGCTGACGTCGCGAGCTCGTGGCCGTTTACGTGATAGCTCTCGCCGAGCGCGGTGCAGACCCGGCGCGCGAGCCGCATGGCATCCTCGGGCGCGGCGAGATCCTCGGCGACGATAGCGAACTCGTCGCCGCCGAGCCGGCCAACCAAGTCCGATTCGCGCACGCTTTCCTTCAGGCGTGCCGCGACCTCTTCGAGCAACGCATCGCCGGTGGCGTGGCCCATCGTATCGTTGACGTCCTTGAAGCGGTCGAGATCGAGCCCAAACACCGCCATCAACTGGCCGTGACGCTTGGCGCGGGCAACGGCGCGGTCGAGATGCTGATGGAACTGGAGACGGTTGGGCAACCCGGTGAGTGAATCATGGAGCGCGAGGTGGTGAATTTGGTCCTCAGCGAGCCAACGCTCACGAATGCGCCGCGAGGCGATCGCTGCGGGGACGGAGAAGCCGAGCACGATGAGCAGACTCGTCATCAGCGTCGCCACCGTGAGCGCGACATTGGTGAGAGCGGCGGCGGCGGACTGGTCGAGCGAGAAGGCATAAATGCGTGCAAG
>JBLMXO010000031.1:0-2987 GCA_050257815.1 Actinomycetota bacterium | reverse complement strand
ACCGCGCCTGGGCCGAGCGCATCCAGAAGCTCCAGGCGACGTTCCCCGGCTACATCGGCTCGTTCGTCCAGCCGCCGCAGCACAACGAGACCGGGTGGACCACGGTGCTCCGCTTCGACTCCGCGGCCAATCTCGATCGCTGGCTCAAGTCTAAACAGCGGGCGGCCATGGTCGAGGAGAGCGAGGATATGGTCGCCGGCTTCCATGCGCAGCGCGTCGACACCTCCTTCCCCGGATGGGTGCCGAACGACCCTGCCACGGGCAAGCCGCCGAGTATCTGGAAGACGGCAGCGCTCGTCCTCCTCACTCTCTTTCCCATCGTCATGATGGAGATCCGCTTCCTCAATCCACACCTCCGCGCGCTCAATCCTGCGCTCGGCACTTTCATCGGAAACGCGGTCAGCGTCGCTCTGACCACCTGGCCGCTGATGCCGATTGCCATATGGGCCTTCAACGCTTGGCTTTACCCAGAGAACAAGCCGCGCTGGCTCGTTCTCTCGATGCCGGCCATTCTCGTCGCGTGCTACGCGCTCGAGATCGCGCTTCTGTGGAACTTGCTGAAGCCTCTGTGAGGCTCAGGATTGCGCGCCGAGCTTGGCCTTGAGCCGCGCGAGGTCCTCCGGCGTATCGACGTCGGCGAAGATACCGTCTGACTCGACCTCAACTTCGACCACATGTGCCTGGTGCTTGGCGATGAGTTGCTTCGCCCCGGCATCGCCGCTGAGCTGCATCATCTCCGCGAAATACGACCTGCCCCACAGCAGGGGATTGCCACGTTTGCCGTCACGCACGGGAACGCAGATCGCCTCGCTCCCTCCCTTGGCGAACGCGGCCATCAGCGCCTCAAGATCGCTCGCGGCGATTGCTGGCATGTCGCCGAGCAGGATCATCGCCCCATCACAATCTTTTGGCAGCGCCTTGATGCCCGCATGGATCGAGCTGCTCATCCCCTCCTCGAAATCGGGATTATGGATGAAGGTCGCGGAGAGTCCGCGCAGCACCTCTTCGACCCGATCGGACTCGAATCCCGTCACCACGACGACCGGGTCTGCGCCACTCGCGATCGCTGCGCTGACGACGCGGGCGACGACCGCTTTGCCCCCGAGGCGCTCTAACAGCTTGTTGAGCGGCCCCATACGCGACGACCGCCCCGCCGCGAGCACGATGGCAGCGATCCTCATCTTTGGCCCTTGCCGCGCTGCTCGGCAGTGATCTCCGCGATGATCGAGAGCGCGATTTCGGCAGCGCCTTCGGCGCCGATGTCGAGTCCAATCGGGGCATGGATGCGCTCGATGTCAGCGGGGCCGACGCCAGCCCCGAGCAAGCGCTCGACGCGCTTCGCATGAGTCTTACGGCTGCCGAGCGCTCCGACATAGAAGGCCTTGGATGACAGCGCCGCGATTAGCGCGGGATCATCGATCCTCGGGTCATGACTGAGCACGACAAGCGCCGTGCGCTCGTCGAAACCGATTCTCGAAAGCGCCGCCTCGGGCCATTCGCGCACGATCTCCGCATCGCCGAAGCGCTCAACCGTGGCAAATGCTGCGCGCGGATCGACGACCACCATTTGATAACCGAGCGCGCGGGCCATGAGCACAAGATGCTGAGCCACGTGAACCGCGCCAACAATGACAAGGCGGAGCGTCGGGTTGAACACGTTGATGAATGTCTCGCCATCGTTGCCCGAGACGGCGAGGCTTTTGTCGCGGCGGAACGCCTCTTCGAGCGCTGCCGCGATCTCGGGCTTCACATCATTCGGCGCGTGAGCGACGCTCCGTCTGCCACTGGCAAGCTCCGTCACCAGCGCCACCCTGCATCGCGTTTGCACGTCACCGATCAACCGGTGAAGCGCACCGCTCTGCGCATCGCGCTTCTCATCCAATTTCTCCACGAAGATGCGGATCGCGCCGCCGCAAGCGAGTCCGACCTTCCAAGCTATCTGGTCTTCGACGCCGAATTCGAGCGTCCGTGGCTTGCCGCTCGCGATAACCTCTGCAGCTTGGGCGATGACCTCGGCTTCGACACAGCCCCCCGAGACGGATCCCATGAAGGCCCCCTCGGCATCGATCACGAGCAGGCTGCCAACCGGCTGCGGCGCGGAGCCCCAGGTCTGGACGACCGTGGCGAGCGCGACCTGCCGGCCCTGATCGAGCCAGTCAAGCGCCTTGGCCAGGACATCCGGGTCTGGTGCACTCATCTGAATCCGAGCTCCTCAAGCCTCCGCGGCCCGAGATTAACGTGGCAGACACTCCCCTCGGATTAAGGACGTACCGAGCCTTGAGATAATTCACAGCTTTACACGGCGGCAGAAGTTCCCGAGCTACCCGCAAGCCGATGAATCATGGCATTGTTCGCCGCCAGCTTGGCGTCAGGATCATGAGGCTGCGGTCATGAATCTGAATACGATTACCGAGGTCAAGCGGCCGAAATCCCTCGACGAGATACCCGAATGGCACGAGGGCTTTGCCTGGCTTGCCGGCGGCACTTGGCTTTACTCGACGCCCCAGATCACGACCCACACGCTGATCGACCTCGAGACTTTGCACTGGCCTGCACTCAAGGCCGGCGCGGACGGACTCGAGATCGCTGCGACCTGCACCATCGCCGAGCTTAATCGCTTCGTCGCGCCGTCCGCATGGACCGCCGCGCCACTCCTCAAGCTCTGCTGCCGCGCCCTCCTGATGTCGTTCAAGATCTACAACGCCGCGACTGTCGGCGGAAACATTTGCATGTCGCTGCCAGCCGGCGCCATGATCTCGCTCACCACGGCGCTCGAAGGCACTTATACTCTCTGGCCGCATGGTGGGAAGCCACGCGAAGTCTCGGCGCTCGATTTCGTCACCGGCAACCACAAGAACGTGCTTCAGCCGGGCGAGCTGCTCCGGAGCATCCACCTCCCGACTGAAGCCCTCACCAAGCGCTTCGCCTTCCGCCGCTCCTCGCTCACCCATCTCGGCCGCTCGGCGGCGCTCATCGTCGGCACGAGC
>JBLMXO010000030.1:0-4741 GCA_050257815.1 Actinomycetota bacterium | reverse complement strand
CCGCTCGATATCGGGCTCAAGCTGCGGCGCACGCTGCCCAATTCCAGCCTTCGTCTCGTCCAGGAATGCGGGCATATGCCGCAAGAAGAGCAGCCCGAAACCACCTTGAGGCTGATCGAGGGCTTCATCGGCGGTTGAACGACTGCTCGGGGCCTCATCGAGATATAAGCCCACCTTATTGGGCCTATAGGCAAATTCGATTTGCACTTATCGTGCTCCGCAACCAATGTGCCGCCTCTCGGCACAAGCGAAGATCAATCAAGCCTCCACAATTGGAGAGAAACATGGACGCAAAGACTGACGAAGGCGCGGGCAGGTGCCCATTCACGGGCGGCTCCCACGGACCTATGAACCGCGACTGGTGGCCGAACCTACTGGACATCCAGGTCCTTCACCGGAATTCAGATTTATCCGATCCGATGGGGAAGGATTTCGACTACGCCGAGGAGTTCAAGACCCTCGACTTGAACGCCGTCATCAAGGACCTGCGTGCGCTGATGACGGACTCGCAGGAGTGGTGGCCAGCGGATTTCGGCCACTATGGTGGACTGTTCATCCGCATGGCGTGGCACAGCGCGGGCACATACCGCATCACCGACGGCCGCGGCGGTGCCGGTGCCGGCCAACAACGCTTTGCCCCGTTGAACAGTTGGCCGGACAACGCGAATCTCGACAAGGCGCGCCGGCTGCTGTGGCCGATCAAACAGAAGTACGGCCGGAAAATCTCGTGGGCCGACCTGATCATCCTCGCCGGCAACGTTGCGCTCGAGTCGATGGGCTTCAAGACATTCGGTTTCGCAGGTGGCCGCGCCGACGTCTGGGAGCCTGAAGAGCTCTACTGGGGTCCGGAAGGGACGTGGCTCGGCGATGAACGCTACAGCGGCGAACGCCAGCTTGCCGAGCCGCTCGGCGCAGTACAGATGGGCCTCATCTACGTCAACCCAGAAGGCCCGAACGGCAAACCGGACCCGATCGCGGCAGCCAAGGACATCCGCGAAACGTTCTTCCGCATGGCGATGAACGATGAGGAGACTGTCGCGCTGATTGCCGGTGGCCACACCTTCGGCAAGACTCACGGCGCGGGCGATCCATCATTCGTCGGTGCGGAGCCGGAAGCGGCTGCCATCGAGGATCAAGGCCTTGGCTGGAAGAGCACGCATGGCACCGGCTTAGGCGCCGACACCATCACCGGGGGCCCTGAAGTCACCTGGACGCAGACGCCGACGAAGTGGAGCAACCACTTCTTCGACAACCTGTTCAAGTACGAATGGGAGCTGGAGAAGAGTCCGGCCGGCGCCTTTCAGTGGAAGGCAAAAGGCGCGGAAGCCACGATCCCCGACGCCTTCGACAAGTCGAAGAAGCATGTGCCGACCATGCTGACCACGGACCTGTCGCTGCGTTTCGATCCTGCCTACGAGAAGATCTCGCGACGCTTTTACGAGCATCCGGACCAATTCGCCGACGCCTTTGCCCGCGCCTGGTTCAAGCTCACGCACCGCGACATGGGCCCGATCGCACGTTACCTCGGCCCCCTCGTCCCTAAGCAAGAACTGCCGTGGCAGGACCCGATCCCGGCGGTGAACCACGAGCTGGTCAGCGACAAAGACATCGGCGACCTGAAGGCGAAGATCCTCGCCTCTGGTCTCACCGTGCCGCAGCTGGTCTCGACCGCTTGGGCATCGGCCTCCACGTTCCGTGGGTCAGACAAGCGGGGGGGCGCCAACGGCGCGCGCATCCGCCTCGAGCCTCAGAAGGACTGGGAGGTGAACCAGCCGTCTCAACTCAAGACGGTGTTGCAGAAGCTTGAAGCGATCCAGAAAGAGTTCAATGCCTCGGCAGAGGGCGGCAAGAAAGTCTCGCTCGCCGACCTCATCGTTCTCGGCGGTTGCGCGGCAGTCCAGAAGGCCGCGAAGGATGCCGGTGTCGAGGTGAAGGTGCCCTTCACGCCCGGACGCATGGATGCATCGCAGGAGCAGACCGATGCTCCTTCCTTTGCTCCGCTAGAGCCGCGGGCTGATGCCTTCCGCAACTATATCAGCGGCAAGCATCATATCATGGCGCCTGAAGAGGCCATGGTGGATCGCGCTCAACTGCTGAGACTGACGGGACCGGAGATGACCGTGCTCATCGGTGGACTCCGTGTGCTCGGCGCCAATGCTGGCGGGTCCAAGCACGGCGTCCTCACCAAGAAGCCGGGGACCTTGACGAACGACTTCTTCGTCAACCTGCTCGACATGGGCACGGTGTGGCAGGCTCCGAACGCCGAAGGCGTGTACGAGGGCCGCGACCGCAAGACGAACGCGCTCAAGTGGACCGGCACGCGTGTCGACCTGATCTTCGGTTCGCATTCGCAGCTCCGCGCCTTCGCTGAAGTCTATGGATGCGCCGACGCGAAGGAGAAGTTCGTGAAGGACTTCGTGGCCGCGTGGACGAAGGTGATGAACGCCGATCGCTTCGATCTTGCCTGATCTCGAGGGTCCGCAGGGTCCATAGAAACTGGAGGCCGGCGTGTGGGGGTCACCCACACGCCGGCCGTATCATGTCACCAAGCCTGTAAGCCGGGTTCTGTACCGCTTTCGCGGCGATGGCCATTCCTCTTGGACGCGCCTTGCGGCTCGTCTCGTGCAACCAACCCGGGCGGCTCATCTGGAAACGAGACTGGCAGGTCTCCCTGCCGCGCCGCCCCTACTCGGTCTTGCTCCCGGTGGGGTTTGCCGTGCCGTCCTTGTTACCAAGAACGCGGTGCGCTCTTACCGCACCCTTTCACCCTTACCCTCCGAAGCCTTGGCGTAGGAGGGCGGTTTGCTTTCTGTTGCACTGTCACTGGGGTCACCCCCGCCGGAAGTTATCCGGCACCGTGCTTCCGTGGAGCCCGGACTTTCCTCTCCGCCATTGATACGCAACACCGGCAGAGCGGCCATCCGGCCTGCTGACAGGGCTAATAAGGGGCTTTCCCGCCTTAAGGTCAAGTTAGCGGACTGCCGCCATTGCCAGGGTCTACGCATTCCCAGGCCGTAACGGCATTTTGATCGCCTATGACTGCTTGTTCCCCTATCTTTGGCCGTCAGGTGCCCGGGCGCTCGGGTCACCTCTCCTTCAGGCTCTTCTCGTCTTCGCGTTATCCCGGACGCGGCGGCGAGCAAACATATGTCCGCGTCGATGGCCAACCAGGACTTGATCTCGCGCTGGCTTGCAGCGTTTCCCGAGCTGACCGAGCTCGAGGACAACCAGCGCGGCGAGCTTCTCGGCGCAACTCAGTTCAGCCGCCTGCGCGAGGGCGATATCGCCTACCGCCAAGGCCAGCACTGCCACAACTACGTCATGTGCATCGAGGGGCAGACCCGCGTGTTCAAGACCTCGGAGTCCGGCCGCGAGATCCTGCTCTATCAGGTCGGTCCCGGAGAGACCTGCGTGCTCACCACTTCATGCCTGATGGCGGGAAGTCCCTTCCCGGCCGAGAGCAGAGCGGAGACCGACGTGCTGCACGCGGCGCTGCCCGCGAGCATATTTCACCGGCTGATGAGCACTTCTCCGCGCTTTCGCAAATATGTGCTCGACAATTACGGCGACCTCCTCTCGAGCCTGATCATGCTGGTCGACGAGGTGGCCTTCGCGAGCCTCGATCTCAGACTCGCTCGGCGCTTGCTGGCGGAGGCCGATGCCAAGGGCGTCGTTGCCAAGACCCATCAGCAGCTTGCGCTTGATCTCGGCAGCGTGCGCGAGGTGATCAGCCGCTATCTCTCGGAATGGGAGCGGATGGGATGGGTCCAGGCCTCGCGCGGGTCGATCGAGGTCAAGAACCGCTCGGCGCTGGCGAGTTATGGCAGCGGAGACGCCGCTCGATGATGCATTTGTAAGGTGACCGTGAAGGGTGACTTGGGTCACATACCTTTACGTACCGAGCGCCTAGACAGTTTCGGAAAACACCAAACCCCAAGGAATCAAGGCAATGACCGCTACCCCCACTGATCGGCTCCTTGTCCCTCTGGCCCTGAGCGCCGCGCTTGCGGCTTTGCTGTGCGTTGCGCCAGCGTTCGCCGGCGACGAGGCCATGACCCCTGCGCCGCAGGCAACACCCTCTGCCGAGGCCATGACGCCGGCTCCCAAGAGCGGCGAGTTCGACGATTATTGCGCCATGGGCCTCGCCGAGGGGCAGACCGCAAAGACCGACTGCTCGGTCAACTGGATCGACGACGACGGCAAGGTTTATTGCTTCTCGAGCGAGGAATCGAAGCAGGCCTTCCTCAAAGATCCGAAGGGCAATATCGAGAAGGCGCGCGAATTCTTCGCCTCTAAGCAGGAGGCAGCGTCGGGACCCACCAAGACCTTCACCGAGGACGACGTCGACGCGCGCGTCAAAGAGGTCATCGCCGAGCGCTCCAAGGACGGCGTCTTCGTGTTCCATGATCCCAAGCTTGATGCCGACCTCAACCTCGTCTTCGACAAGATCGGGATTGTGCGCGGCATGGAAGGATATGGCTGGTTTGCCAACATCCTCTTCCACGATAAGGACGAGCCCAAGAAGCAGTACGCCATCGATTTCTGGTTCAAGCCCGACGGCGACAAGCTCACCCTTATGGACATCAGGGTGCAGAAGGGCCCCAAGCAAGAAGGCAACGAGTGGATCATGATCACCCGCCTTCCGGTTGCTTGGTGGTGGCTACCGGTGCAGGAACATCCGGGCGACATGGAGGTCACCCGCGCCTGGCAGGTGATGGCGGCAATCCACAACTACATCGCC
>JBLMXO010000029.1:0-9234 GCA_050257815.1 Actinomycetota bacterium | reverse complement strand
TCGACGAGCTGAAGGGATTGGGGCTCGGTAGGGTCGTGCCGTCCTTTGGCCAAGCCGAATTTCAGCAGCGTGCGATAGAGCAGCTCGCCGGCATAGTCGCCAAGAAACGGGCGTCCCGTGCAGTTGGCACCTTTGAGGCCTGGGGCGAGACCCACGATGAGGAGCCGCGCCGCCTCGGGGCCGAATGAGGGGACCGCGCCGTTGAACCAGTCGGGATGAGCCGCCACGTTCTCGTTGCGGAAAGCAACGAGGCGCGGGCAAAGCGGGCAGTCCTTCGCTGGCTCGGGCTTTTGGTCGGAGACGCTCGCCGAAGTTGACATGAGCTACTTGCGTGGCGAGCCGAGCATCGTTTCTTCGCCCGCGTCGCGCTTGGCGACGAGCGCGAGCGCCGACCAATCAAGCTCGGCGCCGCCAGAAGCGATCAGCGTGAGAAAGCGATCGGCGATGAGACTCCCAAGCGGCATCGGCGCTTTCAACTCCTGCGCCGCCTGTAAAGCAAGCCCCACATCCTTGAGCCCAAGCTCTGCCTTGAAGCCTGCGGGCTGGAAGCGTTCCTCGGCGATCAGGGCACCGTAGGTCTTATAGACCGGTGCACCGAACAGCGTGTTGGTGAGAATCTCGACGAATAGGGTGCGGTCGACACCTGCCTTGCCGACAAGCGCCATCGACTCGCCGAGTGCCTCGATCACCGAAGCGATGAGGAAGTTGCCGCTGACTTTGACAAGGTTTGCCATAGGCGCGCGCTCACCCACGACGAAATGTCTCTGACCGAGCGCCTCGAATAAGGGCACGCAGGCCGCGACCGCTTCAGGCGCGCCGGCTGCAACGATGAAAAGCCTCGTGGCCGCCGCGGCATCGGGGCGCCCGAACACGGGGGCGGAGACCAGCTTTTGGTCCCTTTCGCGATGCGCCCTCTCGAGCCGCCCGGCGAGAGCGGTGCTGATTGTGCTCATCGAAAGATGGATTGCGCCGGGCGCAAGCGCATCGAGGATGCCATGCTCGCCGAATACTGCCTGCTCGACCGCACGATCGTCGGCGAGCATGGTGACGACGACTTCGCCCTGCGCGGCATCGGCCGGCGTCTTGGCGCGGCGCGCACCTTTCGCGACGAGCGGACTGGCCTTGGCTGGCGTACGGTTATAGACGGTCAGCTTATGCGCAGCGGCCAAGAGATTGGCCGCCATAGCGCTTCCCATGTTGCCAAGCCCGACGAAGCCAACCTGCATCGCGTCCCGCTCCTTCCTTATTGTAACCAGTACGGCGGGCGCGAGGTTCAGGTCTCGATGAGATCCTCCGACTCGAACTCGTCGATCTGACCCTGCTCGTGACGGCGGCGCTCGCCGCGCTGGCCGCGCTCCGACGGATCACGGCCGATCTCCTCCTGGAGATTGGCAAGGTCGATGAACTGGTCGGCCTGGCGGCGAAGCTCGTCCGCCACCATGGGCGGATTGGTGGCAAGCGTCGACACCACGCTGACCCGCTTGCCCTTGTGCTGAAGCGCCTCGACCAGAGAGCGGAAATCGCCGTCGCCCGAGAACAGCACGATATGATCGAGATAGTCCGAGAGCTCCATGGCATCGACCGCAAGCTCGATGTCCATGTTGCCCTTGATCTTTCGCCGTCCCGCCGCGTCGACGAACTCCTTGGTCGGCTTTGTCACCATGGTGTAGCCGTTATAGTCGAGCCAATCGATGAGCGGCCTGATCGAGGAATATTCCTGCTCCTCGGCAAGCGCCGTGTAGTACAGCGCACGCACGAGCTGACCCTTGCCGCGGAACAGCGCGAGCAGCCGCTTGTAGTCGATGTCGAAGGCCAGAGACTTGGCGGTCGCGTAGAGATTGGCGCCGTCGATGAAGAGAGCGATGCGCTCGGTCGGATAAAAATTCATTGGAGCTCCGTTCACTGCAATATGCCAAGAGAATGAGAGAGCAGCCTCTCACAAATGCGTCACTAGAGGGCTGCGTTGACAACATAGGTGTGACAACGTGGCTTCGCAATTGCGCGCGCCTGGCAAGATCCTGGTAGGACTTGGTGCAAATTGTCCCGGACCATGGGGGACGCCGTCTGAGGCAATTGCACAAGCTTTGAGCGAAATCGAACGCGCTCATGTCGAGGTCGTGGCCGTGTCGCCAATCTACCAGACGGCGGCTGTCGGCAATGCGAGGCAGCCGGCTTACGTTAATGCGGTTGCCGCACTCGCCACGGCTCTTCCGCCCGAGGCGCTGCTTCGCGTGCTAAAGGCGATCGAACACCGCTCCGGGCGCCGCGGCGGCAGGCCCTGGGGACCGCGCACGCTCGACATCGACATCATCGATTATGACGGCCTCGTCCGCCATTGGCGTGGGCGGTCGCCCGACTTCGGGCGCGCAGGCCCTCGACCTCTCGTCCTCCCGCATCCGCTCGCCCATATGCGCCCCTTCGTGCTGAGGCCGCTCATTGACGTCGCACCCAACTGGCGCCATCCGGTGCTGCAAGAGACCGCGGCAGAGCTGCTCCGCGCATTGCCCAACGCGGGGCCTGGTCACGTATTGAAGCGACTTTAATCCGACCGACTCACGGGGCTCTCAGGGGCCGTTACCGTCTCCTTGACCACTTGCCGCTATCCTCACCCAGAGCTTTACCTTGCTTGGCCCCCGCGAAGCGCCTAAATAGAGGCAACTTCCACATCTGACACAAGGATTTGCTGATGGCTCGCGTTACCGTCGAGGACTGCATCGACAAGATTCCCAACCGCTTCGAGCTCGTGCTTCTGGCCAGCCACCGCGCTCGCACCATCTCCGCCGGCGCCCAGATCGCCGTGCAACGGGACAACGATAAGAACCCGGTGGTGGCGCTGCGGGAGATCGGCGACAAGAAGATTGCTCCCGACGATCTCAGGGAAGACTTCATCCATTCGATGCAGAAATATGTCGAGGTTGATGAGCCTGAGGCCGAGGCCGTGCCGATGCTCTCGACCGACACCAGGATGCCGGTCCTCGGCCAGGACGATCAGTCGACCGATACCGCGATCGACAAGATGACCGAGGAAGAGCTGTTGCGCAGAATGGCGAGCCAGGCACCTTCGGATGGCTCCAATGCGGGACCGCGCGCACGCTGAGTTAGCTTCGCCCACACTGGGCTCTCGCCGCCGCTTTGCCTCATCGCATCGTCACCCCGGCGAAAGCCGGGGTCCGGTCTTTTTCTGGATGCCGGCCTTTGCCGGCATGACGGCAAGTCGCGAGGCTCTCCGCCCATGACGCGGCAATACGAGCTGGTCGAACGCGTGCTGAGCTATCAGCCGAACGCCGATGAGGCATTGCTCAACCGCGCCTATGTGTACGCCATGAAGGCGCACGGCAATCAGAAGCGGGCCTCAGGCGCTTCATTTTTCTCTCATCCGCTCGAGGTGGCGACCATTCTCGCCGAGATGCGTCTCGACGATGCGACCATCGCGACCGCGCTGCTCCACGACACGATCGAGGACACCGACACGACGCGGACCGAGATCGATTCGCTGTTCGGGCGCGAGATCGGCACGCTCGTCGACGGTCTGACCAAAATCAAAAAGCTCGACCTAGTCACCAAGAAAGCCGAGCAGGCGGAGAATTTCCGCAAGCTCCTGCTGGCCATCTCGAGCGACATTCGCGTGCTCCTCGTCAAGCTTGCCGACCGCCTTCACAACATGCGCACGCTCGAGCACGTGAAGTCCGCCAAGCGCAAGATCATCGCCGAGGAGACGATGGACATCTATGCGCCGCTCGCCGGGCGCATGGGCATGCAGTGGCTGCGTGAGGAGCTCGAGGATCATGCCTTCCGCTGGTTGAACCCCGAAGGCTATGCCGCGGTGCTCGAGCGGCTCAAGGTGCTGCGTGAACGGAACCAGGGCCTCATCAACGAGATCGAGTCGGCACTCACCACCAAGCTCGAAGAGACCAAGCTGCCGGCCATCGTGGCCGGACGCGAAAAGAAGCCCTACGCCATCTGGAGCAAGATGGAGCGCAAGCAGATTTCGCTCGAGCAGCTCTCCGATATTTACGCTTTCCGCATCGTCGTGCCTGAGGAGAGAGACTGCTACCGCGCGCTGGGCGTGGTGCACACCACCTGGCACGCCGTGCCTGGCCGCTTCAAGGATTACATCTCCAATCCGAAGCAGAACGACTATCAATCGATCCACACCACCATTGTCGGCCCGCGCCATCAGCGCGTCGAGCTTCAGATCAGAACCGAACGCATGCATTCGATCGCCGAATATGGCGTGGCGGCGCATGCGCTCTACAAGGATTCGCTCAACGGCAACGGTCCTACCAATGGCATCGTTCTGAGCCAGGACACCAACGCTTATCGCTGGCTACGCCATCTCGTCGGCATGCTGCTCGACGGCGACAATCCAGAAGAGTTCCTCGAGCACACCAAGCTCGAACTATTCCAAGACCAGGTCTTCTGCTTCACGCCCAAGGGGCGACTGATCGCCCTGCCGCGCGGCGCAAACCCGATCGACTTTGCCTATGCGGTGCATACCGGCATCGGCAACACTTGCGTCGGCGCCAAGATCAACGGACGGCCGATGCCTCTTACTACCGAGCTCAGGAATGGAGACGAGGTCGAGATCATCTGCTCGAAAGCGCAAGTGCCGCCCTCGGCTTGGCAAAGTCTCGCTGTCACCGGCAAGGCACGCTCGGCGATCAGGCGTGCCACGCGCGATGCGGTGCGCGCCCAATACGGCAAACTCGGCCGCGAGATCCTGGTGCGCAGCTTCCAGCGCCGCGGCAAAGTCTTCAGCGAGGACCATCTCGCGCAGGTGCTGGGGCGCTTGTCGCAGAAGACGGCCGAGGACGTGATGGCTGCGGTCGGAAGAGGCGAGCTTGCCTCTGCCGATGTGGTTCGCGCCGTCTTTCCTGAGGAAAAGACAGACGCTCCCAAGCGCCGGCGCAAGGTGGCACGGAGCGAGGAGGGCTGGTTCGGGCTTGGCAAGGTGATGGGCCTCAAGTTCCGCTGGCCCGGGTCCAGCGGGCGCACTGTCAAGGATGGCCCGAGCGGTATTCCCATCAGGGGTCTACGCGGCGATCTCCCGGTGACCTTCGCCGATGGCGGCGCCGTGCCAGGAGACCGCATCGTCGGCATTCTCAATCCCGGCCAGGGCATCACCATCTACCCCATCCACGCGCAGGCCTTGAAGGCCTTCGACGAGGAGCCCGAAAGGTGGATCGACGTGACCTGGGATATCGACGAGGATAACCCGCAGCGCTTCCCGGCCAAGATCGCCGTGACCGTGCTCAACGAACCCGGCAGCCTCGCCCAGGTTGCAAGTGTGATCGGCGAGGCCGACGGCAATATCGACAACATCAAAATGACCAACCGCGTGCCCGACTACACCGAGATCTTGATCGACCTCGAGGTATGGGACCTGAAGCATCTCAATGCCATCATTGCCGGCTTACGCGCCAAGGACATGGTTTCGAGCGCTGCGCGCGCCAGCAGCTAGAGCCCGTGCGGCTGAAACCTAGAGCCCCTTAACCCAAATATGGTAGGCGTCTCCCGCCGACGGGCTGCCATCATCTAGTCGTCGGTCTTGAGGCGATTACGAGGTAATAATGCTGTTTAGACGCCGCGAGGCCGAGAGTTGGCTGGAGAAGGTCCGCGTCCATCTTTGGCCGCGAAGGAGCTTCAGCCGCTCGGGCCGCTACGTCGTTTACCGCCTGCGCCGTTTGAGCGAATCGCCGCATGCGGTCGCGCTCGGTTTCGCCGTTGGCGCCTTCTCCGCGACTACACCCTTTCTCGGCACGCATATGATGATGGCGGCTTTGCTCGCGTGGATCGTCGGCGGCAGCATCGTTGCCGCCGTTCTCGGCACCTTTCTCGGCAATCCGCTGACATATCCACTTATCTGGTATTCGACCTACTGGATCGGCCATCTGATGCTGGGCGGTCGCGCCACCAAGCATCATATCGACCTCTCCAACGGCGTCTTTCAGTCCTCGCTCGCCAAGCTCTGGCCCATCCTGAAGCCGATGTCGCTCGGATGCATCCCCGTGGGACTGGCAATTGCCGCTCTGAGCTATGTCATCGTCAAGCCGATGGTCGAGGCTTATCGCCATCGCCGCTTACGCGAGCTCCAGCTCAGGTCGCGTGAGGCACTCGACGCTCCATGACGACAAGAGCTAAGGCCAATATGCGCCACATCGAGGGTGTTGCCCCGATTCGGCTCGGCATCAACATCGATCATGTAGCGACGCTCCGCAATGCGCGGGGCGGGCGCCACCCAGATCCGCTGCGTGCGGCGGAGCTCGCGGTCGAGGCGGGAGCCGACAACATCACCGCGCATCTCCGCGAGGATCGCCGCCACATCCGGGACGATGACATCGCCCGTCTTACGGCCGCTAAGCTTGCCCCGCTCAATCTTGAAATGGCGGTGACGGAGGAGATGCTTGCGATCGCGCTTCAAGTGAAGCCGCATGCCACCTGCCTCGTGCCAGAGCGCAGACAGGAAATCACCACCGAAGGCGGGCTCCACGTGGCAAGCCAGATCGACACGCTCACGCCGTTCATCGCCAAGCTTCGCCGCGCCGGCATTCAAGTCTCTCTCTTCATCGATCCCGACCCGGAGCAGATCGAGGCCTCGGCCAAAGTCGCGACAGATGCGATCGAGTTCCACACAGGCACCTATTGCCTGGCCGCTACGGCTTCCGACAGGCCAACGAGCCAACGCGAGCTCAAGCGCCTCGCCGAGGGCGCACGCCAAGCGGCGTCACTTGGCCTCGAGGTCCATGCCGGACATGGGCTCGACTATGATAATGTTTCCCCAGTCGCCTCGATTCCCGAGATCGTCGAGCTGAATATTGGTCATCACCTCGTGGGCGAGGCCATTTTCACCGGTCTTGCCGCGAGCGTTTCGCGCATGCGCGCGATCATGGACGGCGCCCGCGCGGTCCTGCGGCATAGCGACACGGAAGCGAGCCTCGGCACGTGATGATTATCGGGCTTGGCAACGACGTCATCGATATCAGGCGCGTCGAGCGCACCATCGAGCGCTACGGCGAGCGTTTCCTATCACGAATTTTCACCGACACGGAGCGGCGGAAATCAGACGGCAGGGCGGCGCGGGCCGCGTCCTATGCCAAGCGCTTTGCCGCCAAGGAGGCATGCGCCAAGGCGCTCGGCACCGGCTTCCGCAACGGCGTCTTTTGGCGGGATATGGGCGTCGTGAATTTGCCGTCGGGCCGGCCCACGCTCGAACTGACCGGCGGCGCAGCGAGAGCGCTTGCCCGCATCACGCCAGACGGGCATGAGGTCCGCATCGACTTGTCAATCACCGATGACTTCCCTACGGCTCAAGCCATTGTCATCATCTCGGCCTTCAAGGTCCCCATGCGCGATTGAGCGGTTTGCCTGATCGCCAGCGAGAGGCTATAGGGGCGCGAACCCGGTGGCGGCCAGAGGGCCACGCGTAATCAATTCAGGAGAGCTTCGCACCATGAGCGTTGAGGCCGACAAGGCGGAAGCGAGGACAAGCGTCAAGGACACAATCCGCGTCATTATCCACGCGCTGATCCTTGCCTTGCTCGTGCGGATCTTCCTGTTCCAGCCCTTCAATATTCCTTCGGGCTCGATGATCCCTACGCTCCTCATCGGGGACTATCTCTTCGTCTCGAAATACAGCTACGGCTACAGCCGCTATTCCTTCCCCTTCGGGCTCAACCTGTTCTCGGGCAGAGTTTGGGCAAAGGAACCTCAGCGCGGCGACGTGGTGGTGTTCAAGCTGCCGCGCGACAACGAGACGGACTACATCAAGCGCGTGATTGGTCTCCCAGGCGACGAGATTCAGATGATTCACGGCGTGCTCAACATCAACGGCAAGCCGGTGCCCAAGGTGAAGACCGATGACTTCGTCACCACCGACGCCTCCGGCCGCGAGCGGCATATGGCGCGCTACATCGAGACGCTGCCCAACGGCGTCAGCTACCCCGTGCTCGATCTCGTCGAGGATGGCTTCGGCGACAACACCGAGGTCTACAAAGTGCCGGAAGGGCACTTTTTCATGATGGGCGACAATCGCGACAACTCGACCGACAGCCGCTTCCTGTCGGAAGTGGGCTTCGTGCCCTTCGAGAATCTGGTCGGCAAGGCTCAGATCATCTTCTTCTCGATCAACGACGAAGACGGGAGTTTCTGGCAGGTCTGGGACTGGCCGGAGAGCGTGCGCTGGTCGCGCATCTTCCACGTGGTGCACTAGGCTTGCCTAAGCGGCGGCATAAGCCGATTGAGGAGCTGACCGCCCGGCTCGGGCATGAATTTTCCAATGTCGCTCTGTTGAATCTCGCGCTCACTCATGCCAGCGCCCGTTCGGGCGCCAGACCGAACGAGGACAACGAGCGACTCGAGTTCCTGGGCGACCGCGTGCTTGGGCTCGCCATCGCCGAGCTTCTCAGCGACCATTTCCCAGATGCTTATGAAGGCGAGCTCGCTCGCTGGTTCAATCACCTGGTCCGCGCCGAGACCTGCGCCGAGGTAGCCCAAGCCTGGGAGCTTGGTGATTTCATCTTGATGAGTGGGGGAGAGGCGCTGAGCGGGGGGCGCGGAAAGAAGACCATCCTCGCCAATACCTGTGAGGCAGTGCTCGGCGCGATCTTTGCTGATGCGGGTTACGATACGGCACGCAAAGTGGTGCAGCGCTTCTGGGAGCCGCATCTCGGCGAGCTCGAAACGGCAGCCCCCGACGCCAAATCCGTGCTTCAGGAATGGGCGCAAGGACGACGGCTGCCGCTGCCGCGCTATCTCGAAGTCGCCCGCGAAGGACCCGACCATGCGCCGCGCTTCACCGCGGAGGTGCAGATCGACGGTGTCGCGCCTGAGCGCGGGCAGGGAGCCAACAAGCGCGCTGCGGAGCAGGCGGCGGCTCATGCCATGCTGGTGCGCGAAGGAGTGTGGCAGGCTCCCCATGATGGCTAGGGCGCGCTCCGATGAAGGTGAGAGCGAGACAAGCAAAGACGCCGTGTCGACGCGCTGCGGCTTCGTGGCCCTGATCGGCGTCCCCAACAGCGGCAAGTCGACGCTTACCAACGCGCTCGTCGGCGCCAAGGTCTCGATCGTCACCCACAAGGCGCAGACGACGCGCGGACCCGTACGCGGCATCGCCCTGATCGGCAAGTCACAAGTGATCCTCGTCGATACGCCCGGCATCTTCCAACCGAAGCGGCGGCTCGACCGTGCCATGTTTGCCTCGGCATGGGACCGTGCTGGCGACGCCGATATCGTCGT
>JBLMXO010000028.1:0-5192 GCA_050257815.1 Actinomycetota bacterium | reverse complement strand
GGCGCTCGTGCCTAGTACCAGCCGCGCCAGTAGCGGCCGCGCCAATAGGGATAATAGGCGTAGGGATAGGCGTATCCGTAATAGGCATACGGACGATAGTAGCGGGGGCCATAGTAGCCCCAGCGGGGTCCGACATAGACGTTGACACCCGGTCCGCCCCAATAACCCCAGCGGCGCCAGCCGGCTTCCGCCGAGTTCGGGGAGAGTGTGACAAAGGCGAGCACGAGGGCACCCAATGCCACGACAAAGGTCGCAAGCTTGCTCATAAAGTCCTCCTCAGAGACATGAGCGGCGATTCTTCCGCCGGAAAACGCGCCGCCTAGGTGGGCGTTCCACCTTCAGGAGAGCACTATAGCAAGGAATCCGACAGGCTCATGGCGGCTCGGCCGCTTGCGTTAACCAAAGGCTTAAGCAGGCCTCGTTCTGGCCTCTATTGGGACAGAATTGGCGCGCCCGCTTGATTTAACCCTGTTCCACTATACGTTAGGCGCGCTATGGACGATCTCCTGAATGAGGCGAGCCCGTCTCCTCGCACGGGGTGGTTGAGCTACCTTCCGGCGTCTTTGATCAATCGCGGACCCCTCGTGCCGGTGCTCCGATTCAGCGGGCCGATTGGCATGGTGACCCCGCTTCGGCCGGGACTGTCGATCTCGACCAGCGCCGCCGCCATCGACAAGGCCTTCTCCATGCGCGGCGCCAAGGCTGTCGCCATCCAGATCAATTCGCCCGGCGGCTCCGCCGTGCAGTCGATGCTCATCTATAAGCGCATCAGGGCGCTTGCCGCCGAGAGGGGGCTCAAAGTCTATGTCTTCGCCGAGGACGTCGCCGCATCAGGCGGCTACCTACTGGCGCTTGCCGGCGACGAAATCTATGCCGACCCTAGTTCGATCGTGGGCTCGATCGGCGTCATCACCGCGACCTTCGGCTTGAACGAGATGATCGCCAAGATCGGTGTCCAGCGCCGCGTCTACACCGCCGGGAAGAGCAAGGATACGCTCGATCCCTTCCTCCCCGAGAAGCCCGAGGATGTGGAAAGGATCAAATCGCTGCAGCGCGACGTGCATGCTGCCTTCATCGATCTCGTCAAGGAGCGGCGCGGGACGAAGATCGCAAGCGCCGGCGGTGATCTCTTCACCGGGGAATTCTGGTCTGGCAAGCGCGCGCTCGAGCTCGGTCTAATCGATGGGCTTGGAGACGTGCGCGGGAAGATGCGCGAAACCTTCGGCGAGGACGTGCGGCTCAAGCTTGTCATGCCGTCGACCTCCTGGCTTCGCCGCAAACGCAGTATATTCGCCGAGACCGGCGCGCTCGATCTCGGCTTCTTGTCCGGCGGGTTCGCCGCCGATCTCATCTCGGCGATCGAAGCACGCGCGCTTTGGTCGCGCTTCGGACTATAGCCATGCCGCAGATTCTCTTTCTGTTTGCAGCCGGCGCCGGACTCCTGCTGGCGCGTCGCTGGTATGCCCATGAGCAGCGCCGGGTTCAGGCTGAGCTCAGGGCAGCCGAGGAGGCTCTCGCCCGCCGCGACGCTGCGGCCATTCCACTCGAGCGCGACCCGAAGACCGGCATCTACCGCCCGAAGCAGGCGGCGCATAACACCTCCCGTTAACGCGCCCGCCATTGATATCAGCGAAACACTTCTGCTTTCCGTGCTATGCGCATGTCCGTGACTTGCGCCTGACACCTTAGAGATTCCCGAAGACGAGATGGCAAAGCTCGCCAAGGCCGAACAGCCAAAGCTGTCGTTCCAGGACCTGATCCTGAAGCTCGAGCGCTTCTGGGCCGACCAGGGTTGCGTGATCCTTCAGCCCTACGACATGGAGGTTGGGGCGGCCACCTTTCATCCCGCCACGACGCTCCGCTCGCTCGGGCCCAAGCCCTGGCGCGCCGCTTATGTGCAGCCTTCACGCAGACCAAAGGACGGGCGCTACGGCGAGAACCCGAATCGGCTTCAGCACTATTATCAGTTCCAGGTGATCCTCAAGCCGTCACCCCCCGATATCCAGGATCTCTACCTCAAGAGTCTCTACGCCATCGGCATCGATCCCAAGAACCACGACATTCGCTTCGTCGAGGACGACTGGGAGAGCCCGACGCTCGGCGCCTGGGGGCTTGGCTGGGAGGTATGGTGCGACGGCATGGAGGTGTCGCAGTTCACCTATTTCCAGCAGGTGGGCGGCTTCGACTGCGAGCCCGTGTCAGGCGAGATCACCTACGGGCTCGAGCGCCTCGCCATGTACGTGCAGGGCGTCGACCGCGTGTTCGATCTCAATTTCAACGGTCGCGAGGGGAAGGACAAGGTCACCTATGGCGATGTCTTCCTTCAGGCCGAGCAGGAATATTCGCGCTTCAATTTCGAATATGCCGACACCGCGCGCCTGCTTGAGCATTTCAAGGACGCCGAGGCAGAGTGCAAGGCGCTTCTCGCCAAGGGCAAGCAGGGCGAGCGGCATCTCATGGTTTTGCCGGCCTACGACCAGGCCATCAAGGCCTCTCACATCTTCAATCTGCTTGATGCGCGTGGCGTCATCTCGGTGACCGAACGCCAAGCTTATATTCTGCGCGTGCGCGAGCTTGCCAAGGCCTGCTGCGCCGCTTGGCTCAAGACCGAGGCAGGCGGCAACGCCCATGCTTAAGGTTTATCGCGACGAGCGGACGGCGCCGCCGCAAGAGCGGACCTTAGTGCTCAAGCCCAAGCTGAGATCTTGGACCGGGCGGGTATGGCGCTGGAACCCGAACGGATTCCAGCTCATGCTCAAGCTCGATGTGAGCATCGCAGCTTCAGAGGTCGACAACGATGAGCTGCGTGCGATGCTTGCGCCCTTCGCTGCCGAGCTCATGAGCTTTGCGCTTTATCTCGATTATACCGACGAGGGCAAGCTGCCCTTCTCCTGGGCGGTCGGTGCGTTCTACGTCGAAAGCGGCAAGCACACCTTCATGCGCTTCTATGATTTCCTCAAGACGCCGCCGGCGCAGGTGCTGGTGCCGCTCCTGCCGGCCGCCGGCGCGCAGTCAGATCTCGTCTTAAGTGTTATTCCCTACAGCCTTGAAACGAATCGGCTGAGTTTCGCCATCACCGATTACGATATCGGCTTCCATAACCGCATTGGCTAGGCATGGCTGAGCTTCTGCTTGAGCTGTTCTCCGAAGAGATCCCCGCGCGCATGCAAGGGCGCGCCAAGGATGATCTCGCGCGCCTGCTCGGCGCCGGTCTCGGCGAGGCGGGGCTCGAATATCAGTCAATCGGCACTTTCGCCACGCCGCGCCGCCTTGTCGCGGTGGTCGAAGGCTTGCCCGCCCGCTCGCCCGACATCAGGGAGGAGCGCAAAGGCCCGCGCGTCGATGCGCCCGAGACCGCGATCAAAGGCTTCCTCAAGGCGGCGGGACTTGCTTCGGTCGACAAGGCCGAAAAGCGTGACGACAAGAAGGGGGCCTATTACGTCGCCATCATCGAGAAACCCGGCCAGCCGACCTCGGATGTCGTCGCCGGCATCGTGCCGGAGATCGTCAAGAGCTTCCCCTGGCCGAAATCGATGCGCTGGGGTTCGGGCAAGCTTCGCTGGGTCAGGCCGCTCCACTCCATACTTTGCCTCCTCGACGGCAAAGTGGTGGAGTTCGAGATCGATGGCATCACAAGCGGTAAGGAAACACGCGGTCACCGCTTCATGGCCCCGGAGCCGTTTAGTGTGAAGAGCTTCGCCGATTACGAGAAGAAGCTGCGCGAGGCGAAGGTGATCCTCGATGGCGATGAGCGTACGCAGATTATCGCCGAGGAAGCCCACTCGCTCGCCAAGCGACACGGACTCGAGCTGGTCGAGGACGAAGGGCTGCTTGCCGAGAATGCGGGACTCACCGAATGGCCGGTCGCTCTGATGGGCTCATTCGACGAAGCCTTCCTTTCGGTGCCGCCAGAAGTGCTCGCCACCTCGATGAAGGCGCACCAGAAATGCTTCTCGGTCCGCAAGGGAGAAAAGCTTGCCGACCGATTCATACTTGTTGCCAATTTGAAGGCCGAGGACGGCGGCCACGCGATCATTTCCGGCAACGAGCGGGTGATCGCTGCCCGTCTCTCGGACGCCAAGTTCTTTTTCGAGCAGGACCGCAAAAGCATGCTGCCCGACCGTGTGCCGAAGCTGAAGGAGATCGTCTTCCACGAGAAGCTCGGCTCGCAATATGAGCGGGTGCAGCGCATTTATAGGCTCGCGCGCGAGATCGCGCCGCTCGTTGGCGCCGATCCGGATCTCGCCGAGCGCGCGGCCATCCTCGCCAAAGCCGATCTCACGAGCGGCATGGTCGGAGAGTTCCCAGAGCTGCAAGGAGTGATGGGCCGCTATTACGCCCTCGACCAGCAGGAAAATCCGAGCGTCGCCAACGCGATCGCTGCTCATTACAAGCCGGTAGGGCCCTCGGATGATGTGCCGCGCGAGCCGGTTGCGATTGCTGTCGCGCTCGCCGACAAGCTCGACACTTTGGTCGGCTTCTGGGCGATCGACGAAAAGCCGACCGGTTCTAAGGACCCTTATGCGCTTCGCCGCGCCGCTCTCGGCGTCATCCGTATCATATTGGAGAATGGCCTCCGGCTGCACTTCATGGATGCGCTCGAGTTTCAGGTCGACAAAGTCGCGAAGGTCAGAGGAAATGTGAAATGGGCGCATCGCCAAGTCGAGCAAAGGAACGTCGATCTACTCAATTTCTTCGCTGACCGGCTCAAGGTGCATCTGCGTGAGCAGGGCGCGCGGCACGATCTCGTCGACGCCGTGTTCGCTCTCGGGGGCGACGACCTCTTGATGGTCGTCCGCCGCGTCGATGCGCTCGGGCGCTTCCTCGACACCGAGGACGGCGAGCATCTGCTGACCGGCACTAAGCGCGCCATCAACATCCTGCGTATCGAGGAGAAGAAGGACGCTCGCGTCTACGATGAAGCGCCCGATCCGAAGCTGTTCAAACGGCCGGAGGAAAAGGCTCTCGCCAAAGCCGTCGATGAGGTCGAGAAGGCCGCCGCCGCTGCGGTCGCCCGCGAGGATTTCGAGGCTGCCATGGCCGAGATGGCGAAGCTCAGACAACCGGTCGGTGAGTTCTTCGACCATGTCACGGTGAACGCGACCGAGCCCGAGCTCCGTGCCAATCGCTTGCGCCTACTCAACCGCATCCGCGCCACCACGCTTGCCGTCGCCGACTTCTCCAAGATCGAA
>JBLMXO010000027.1:0-9143 GCA_050257815.1 Actinomycetota bacterium | reverse complement strand
TCCCCAAAAGCGCCGAGGAACCTTTCGATATCGTGACTCGTGGTCCCAATGCCAAGGCTCACGCGGATCGCTCCCTGCGCAAGCTCGGGCTCAATTCCCATCGCGCGCAGCACATGCGAGGCCTCGACCTTTCCCGACGAGCAGGCTGAGCCCGCACTCACCGCGATGCCTTCGAGATCGAGCCCGATCACGAGCGTCTCGGACTTGGCACCGGGGACCGCAATACAGCTCGTATTCGGAAGCCGTTTCACGTTTCCCGCCACGGTCAACGCCTCGGGGGCAACGGCGAGAGCGCCCTCCTCCAATTGATCCCGCAACGCTCCGACCTCACCGGCCTTGGCGAGATCGGATACGGCAAGCTCGGCGGCAACACCGAAACCCACGATGCCGGCGAGGTTCTCGGTACCGGCCCGCCTCCGCCTCTCCTGCGCGCCGCCCTTGAGCAGTGGCTCGACGGAAACGCCAGGCTTGAGCACGAGCGCTCCGACACCTTTGGGCCCGCCGATCTTGTGTGCCGAAAGGCTCAGCAGGTCGGCGCCAAGCTCACCGAGATCGAGCGGCATTCTGCCAGGCGCCTGAACGGCATCGCTGTGCAGCAACCCTCCTGCGTCGTGAACGAGTTTAGCGGCTTCGGCGACGGGCTGGATCGCGCCCGTCTCGTTGTTGGCGACCATCAAGGAAACGAAAGGCCTCCAACCCCCTAGATGGTGCTTCTCAAGCTCTCTAGCAAGGACGGAAAGATCGACGACCCCGTCCTCAGTGACGGAGATGATGGTAGTGGTCTCGCGGTAGAAGCGACCGCCCGAAAGCACCGAGGGATGCTCCACCGCCGAGAGGTAACAATGCCAGGCGCTACCTCCCTGCGCGGCAAGCGCGAGCGCATTCGATTCTGTCCCGCCGCTGGTGAAGATCACGTCCTCTGATGCAGCGCCCGCGAGCTTTGCCACCTTCTCCCGTGCCGCCTCGATCGCGGCACGTGCGGCCCTGCCCTCCGCATGCACTGAAGACGGGTTTCCCGAGAGATCAAGCGCGGCGCAGACGGCCTCGCGCACTTCAGGGCGGAGCGGCGCCGTCGCGTTATAGTCGAGATAGGAGCGCTGGTTCATCGGTGCCGGAGCTCGCGGCCGATTGCCGCCGGTTAGCGCTTGCACGAGCCCCTATCGCGCGTGCTATGAAGCGCGGCCTGAAGTCTCGACCGCTCCGAGTGCCCAGCTTGTTTGGAACGGTCTTGTTTGGAACAATTCTAATCTTAAATGTCCTATAGGATCGCGGAGCGATCGAGTCAAGGTTTGCGGCGGCGAATTGCGCGTCTTATCTGCGTTTGTCGTGAAGTCCGCGACTCTTCCTAGTGACGTAACGTCGGTGTCGAGGCCAGTGTTTCATGCCTGAAGTGAATATCAGCGGTCCGAGCGGTCGGATCGAGGCTCGCTACCATCACGAGCCCATGCAGAATTCGCCGGTCGCGCTCATCCTGCATCCGCACCCGCAATTCGGCGGGACCATGAATAACCAGGTTGTCTATCACCTTTATTACGCCTTCCAGCGGCGCGGCTTCTCGGTGCTTCGCTTCAACTTCAGAGGCGTGGGGCGCAGCGAGGGCCTGTTCGACAACGGCCCTGGCGAACTCGCCGATGCCGCGACCGCGCTCGACTGGCTCCAAGCCTATAACCCGGACGCACAGACCTGCTGGATCGCCGGCGTCTCGTTCGGCGCGTGGATCGCTATGCAGCTCCTGATGCGCCGGCCCGAGATCGAGGGATTCATCTCGGTGGCGCCGCCGGCCAATCTCTACGACTTCACCTTCCTCGCCCCCTGCCCATCCTCTGGCTTGATGGTGAATGGGGCAAAAGATCGAGTCGTGCCAACCGAATCGGTGCGTGGGCTCGTGGATCGTCTCAAGACCCAGAAGGGCATCGTCATCGATCATTCGACCGTGCCGGATGCCAATCACTTCTTCGAGGGCCGCATGGAAGGGTTGATGGAGGTGGTCGACCTCTATCTCGACAAGCGACTCGGCAAGCGCAAGAAGGTGAAAGAGTCGGCGGCCTAGAGCCACTCCCTTGTTTGGTGATGGCCGGGCTTATGTTAGGAGGCTCTCCCAAGAGCGTATCCTCAGCCCGGCCGCCACGCCCATGAGCACGTTGAAATCGGACTTCCTGCACGAGCTGAAGGCGCGCGGCTTCATCCATCAAGTGACGGACGAAGCGGGCCTCGATGCGCTGCTTAGGAAAGAGCGCGTCACTGCCTATATCGGCTTCGACGCGACGGCCCCCTCTCTCCATGTCGGGAACCTCGTCTCGATCATGATGCTGCGCAAGCTGCAGCAGGCGGGCCACCACCCCATCGTGCTCATCGGCGGCGGCACGACCAAGGTCGGCGACCCATCGGGCAAGGACGAACAGCGCAAGCTCTTGAGCGAGGCCGAGATCGGCGCCAACGTCGCCGACATCGAGACGATCTTCCGGCGCTTCATGAGCTTTGGTCATGGCGCCGATGACGCGATGATGGTCAACAACGCCGATTGGCTGGATGAGCTCGGCTATATCGAGTTCCTGCGCGACTACGGGCGGCATTTCAGCGTCAATCGCATGCTCACCCAGGATTCGGTGAAGCTCAGGCTCGAGCGCGAGCAACCGCTGAGCTTCATCGAGTTCAACTACATGGTGCTGCAGGCCTACGACTTCGTCGAGCTTCACCGAAGGTTCGGCTGCCGCTTGCAGATGGGAGGCTCGGACCAGTGGGGCAACATCGTCGGCGGCATCGAGCTCGGCCGGCGCACCGACGGGGTCGAGCTGTTCGGGCTCACCTCTCCGCTTCTGACCACCTCGTCGGGCGCGAAGATGGGAAAGACGGCGGCGGGCGCCGTCTGGCTCAACCCGGACATGCTCTCCGCCTACGACTATTGGCAATATTGGCGGAACACAGAGGACGCCGACGTGCCGCGCTTCTTGAAGCTCTTCACCGAGATTCCGCTCCCCGAGATCGGCAAGCTTGCCGAGCTTGAAGGCGCCGAGCTGAACGAAGCGAAGAAGGTGCTCGCGACGGAAGCGACCGCGCTCGTGCATGGCCGGGACGCCGCCGACCGCGCGGCGGAGACGGCACGCGCCACCTTCGAAGAGGGCGCGATCTCGGCAAGCCTTCCAACGTTCGACATCCCGCGCGCCCAGATCGAAAGCGGCTGGGGCGTGCTCACCGCAAGCACCCATGTGGGCTTTGTCGCCTCAACCGGCGAGGCAAGGCGTCAGATCAAAGGCGGCGGCCTCAAGGTAAACGACGTCGCGGTCACCGACGAGAGGCGGATGCTTACCCTCTCCGACCTCACGCCGGAAGGCGTGATCAAGCTATCGCTCGGCAAGAAGCGCCACGCGCTGATCCGCCCGGTGTAAGTCTTATTCTGGTGGGGTGAAGCCGTTGACCGACGCGCCGCCAGTCGAAGCGGCTGCCGCGTCGGGCACGGAGCCGGTAAATTCAAAGATCTGGCGGAAGATGCCAGGGGTCATCACCGAGATTGGATTGACCAGCACCGCGGGATCATCGAGGCTGCCTTTGATGGCGAAGGTGATGCCGACGAGCCCCTCGCCCTGCCTGCCGGTCAGCACCGGACCGAGGATAGGGATGGCCCTGAAGGCCGAGTTGAGGCCATAGAGCGGCACATAAGTGCCACCGAGGTCGACCGTCTGGGCCTTGAAGTCGACCGTTCCGCGCATGGTCGCACCGAGCTGCGAGCCATTCATATAGGCATCCTGCAAGCGGAACTTGCCGCCGCCCACGGAGAATGGTGCCCGCAATTGCTTAAAGTCGATGCGACTACGCACCGGTGCTTGCTTCTCCTTCCCGAGCACCGCTTGCGAGTTCGGATCGGTGAGCACATCGTTCACTACCTCGTCGCCAAGGACGGTGAAGTCACGCGCCCACAGCGTGCCGCTCTTGTTTCCGGGGCCGCCTGCATCGAGATTGACCTCGAGCGAGGCTTCCCCCCCATCGACGTTCGGATAGAAGCCAACGAGGCGGAAGGCGGCGCCGGCATCGCGGGCCTCGGCCTTGATCTCGCGCGCGCCGGCGTTTGTCTCGAGCGTCACTGCGGCTGGAGCCTTCCCATTCAGGTCGGCTCTTGCATCGAGGGCGACAATGCGGCCGTTGCGTTTCTTGAAGGTGACATGCACGTTCTGCGCCGTCGTGTTGTAGAAGCCGTTCACCGTCTCGATGTCGGCGCTAAGGTCGATGCCGAACGGATCGGCTGGCTCGGCCGATCCGTCGTCGGTGAACTGTCCGGCAGAGAATAGGGAGCGGAAGAACTGCTGCCCGTTATAACTCGGCCCATTCGCCTTGATATCGAGCACCTGATCGTCGCGGACAGTCGCGGTGATCTCCACATGGGTGTCGAAGTCGATGGAGAAATCGGAGAAGTAGAAGCTCTTCAAGTGCTGTTCGGGGTCGAGCTCGATATCGCCGACGATATTAATGTCGTCTCCGAGGATCTTGAAATTCTTGAGGGTGGTCGTTCCATCCTCCTGCTTGGCCACATCGAACTCGAGATTAGCTGGGTGCCCTGCGGGCTTGGTCCAACCCATGGCGCCGAACAGCAGCCTCGCGTTGGTGAGATCGGCGGAGAGTCTCATCGCCGGAGTCCCCTGGCCGAGCCCTGCGATCGACAGCGTGACGGGCGTTGCGCCCTTGACCAAATGGTTGACCTTGAAGCCAAGCTTCTCGCGCGCTCCCTCATCGAGGGTCGTGGTCACCTTAATTGGGGGTTGGCGATCGTTAGGGGCATAGAAAATGCGCTGCCAGTCGAGCTCGGCGGGAACGCCCTTGATTTGAATCGGCCCCTTGGCTTCCACCCCCTCCTCGGTGACATTCACGTCGAGCGTGCCGCCCTCGATATCCATGTTGCCGACGAGGCTCGTAGCCACGGCTTGGTCGAGCCGCGCCATGCCTCTCAGCTTGACCTCCTTGAAGGTGAGATCCTCCTTGATCGGCATCGATAGAGTGAAACCGCCCTCGGCCGTGCCTCCGAGGAAGTCGGGCTTGAGACCGACCGTTTTGAGATAGCCGAGCGGCTCCTGGTCGAGGAGCGCAAGCACCGTTGGCGTTGCCGCACTCGCTTTGAAGGATATGGCGCCGGTTTGCGGGTCTTGACGAAGGTCGGGGATATAGAAGCGTCCTTCACTGAGCGCGACCTCCTCGCCCGAAGACGGCACAACGACCTTGCCTTGCGGAATATCGATGGACATTTGGGTCCCGTCGATGACGAATTTGGCATCACCCGTAAGCACTGGCGGCAGCTTTTCCATATAGGCAATGCTTAGCCCCGTGAGGTCGAACTCAACCGAGATGGCGCCGTCGGGTGCGTCTTCGCCGGCTTGGATCTTGGCAAGCTCGCCGGCAGCGAGGTTCACCTTGAACTTGCCGCCGAGAAGCTCACCCGCTGCGATCCGCTTCAGCACCCAGTCGCGCGCGTTCCCGGCGAGGAATTTCGGCCAGAACCGCTTCATCATGTCCATCGGCATCGCGGAGAGCTCGCCGGCAAGAGCGATCTCAGGAGAGCCTGGCGAGCCAGGATCCTCGTGGATGCTCCCGGCGAAGGAAATCCACGCCTTGCCGGCGCGTATGACGAAGCGGGAGATGGTCACGCGCCCATCCTGCGGCGCAACGCTTCCCGCGACTTGCCACTCATCGACGCGCACGGGTGGGAGGCCGAACTCCTCGACAGCGAGAGCGGCGTCATCGGCCTTCAGGGAGAAATCCCAAGCCGTCGGCGTGCCGCCTGCATCGCGCCTGGGGTGTACCTCACCGCTGATCGTCGCCTTGCTCTGTCCCCAAGAGAGCATCGAGGGCTCGATCTCGACGACGTCGCGGTCCTTCAAATAGCGCACCTGCAAATTGCCATGGTCGACGCGCATCGCGCTATCGGGATCCCATGGCGGCGTGATCTGGCCGCTCTCAAGTTCGAGCTTCGCCTCGCCAGAAAGGAACTCACCCGATTTGGACAGCTCGACCGTACTCTCCCCATTCACCACCATGTCGAGCGCCCGCAGCATCCCGAGCGCAGGAAAATCACCGGAAAGGCCGGACGGAACGAGATTCTCGATCAGGGCATTGATGACGAAGCTCTGGCGCCTCGTGCGTTGCTCGGTGCGAACCTCAAGTTGCCAGTCGCCCTTGGTCGAGGCGAAATTGGCTTGGCCGACGAGGATGCTCCTCGAGTCGCGGTGCTCGAGGTCGATGGCAAAATCAGGGACCTGCCATGAGGTCTCCTTGCCACTTTGATTGAGCACCACGAGAGCGTTCTTGAAGCCGAACCGCGTCAAATAGGAGGTATCGCCGCGACGTGCGCGTTCGAACGCATCGGTAATGGTCTCAGACAGGTTGAGCTTGCGGCCGCCTGCCTGGACATCCGAGCTCTTGGCGATGATCGTCTCGGTTGCCGGCCGCGTTTCTTCGCCCAACGCGGGTCCCTCGGCCGGCAGAGAACCGCGGATCAGCGTGTCGCTATCCCCCGCCGCGGGGCGGGAGAAGGTGAGCGAGAGACCCTGATCGGGATTGTAAAAGAGCAAGAGGCGCGGTCCGATGAAGTCCACGCTTCCCGGAGCGATCCGCCCCGACAGGAGGGCAGCGCCGCTCATGCCGATGGCTGCGAGCGGGGCTTGCGCCACGATCGAGCCGTCCTTGTCGATCAGCCTGATGTTGATCAAGCGAAAGAGCACGCCGGGTCCGTCGGGCGTGCGCGTCAGGATGGCATCGTCGATCTTGACGTGCATGTCGGTGAGCTGGCCGTTGATCGCCGACTCGATCGTTGGCACGAGGCTCGGCAAGGAAATGGGACCGCGGGCGAGCCGCCCGTAGCCGCCGACGATGGCGAGCAATCCGACGACGAGAATGCCGGCGAAGATTTCGCGGCAGACATGGGCACTACGCGAGGAGAGTTTGGCGAGCTCGATTTGGACCGGAGGAGGGACTCGCTTGACCAGCGCACGCCCGCGCTCGTTCAGCGCAAGCAGAGCCTTGCCACCTTCAGTGAGCGCCTTGCCACCTTCAGTGGTCAATTTGGCGAGAGCACCTGCGATCGGCTCGTTCATTCAGTCACAGGTCCCTGACAAGGCTTCCAAGCGCTCTTGTCCACCCTAAAGGACGTCCGCGAGCGAACACACGCGAAAATGGCATCGCTGGCGAATTGCAGGCGATGCCCCGGTCTGCTCATGCTCTGGTCAGCATCCCCCAAGCCGGACCCTCGAACTCCCCCTGCCGCTTGCCCCAGCGGCGCAACATCGAGTCTGAAGGCGGACCAAATAAGAGGCAGTAAAATCGGCTAAAGGAAGGCGACAAACCTCTTCCTGAACCAAGACTTAGCGGTAAGGTCAGCGGCCATCGCCGGAGCCAAGAGAAGCCCCATGACAACCGACGGGCGAGACGATATTGTGCGGAGAGTATGCGTTGGGGCTCGCGGTGCTTTCTCCGCCATAGCCCCTGAGGGGCAGTTTTGTTGTCTCATTAGTTGCGAGCTTGGCGCCGGGAGTTGGCCCAGCGCCGCGTCATAGTATCCGGATGGGGAGGTACCACGTATGTTCACGAAGAAGCCCGAGCCGGGCGAGAGTGTGACAAAATTAGGGGAGCGGCCGAGCGGCGAGTCCAAATCCCCCTTTACCGAGCGTCCCGCGACTTATGCGGCCAAGGCCCCAAGCCCTGCCGCGAGCAAGATGGTCCCCTCGATCATCGGCGAGGATTTGACGATCACCGGCAATGTCTCTTCAAAGGGCGAGATTCAGGTCGACGGTGAGATCCAGGGCGACATCAACTGCGGCTCACTCCTGCTAGGGGACAAATCCCAGGTCGTGGGCAATGTAGTCGCCGAGGACGTCGTGGTGCGCGGCCACGTCACCGGATCGATCCGTGGCCTGCGCGTGACGCTTCAGGCGCAGTCCCACGTCGAAGGCGACATTTTGCATCAGAGCCTCGCCATCGAGCAGGGCGCCTATTTCGAGGGAAAATCGCGCCGTTCCGACGATCCCTTAGGCGAGGTCAGGGGCTCGGCAAGTGGCGGCACGCGTCCAGAGGCGAAGCCCGCGGGCTTGGACACGCGTCCTACCGAGCAGGCGAGCACGAGCTTCGGCAGCGGTACGAGCCCGTTCTCGACCCGCGCAGCTGAGTAGAAAAGGCTTGGGTGGTGGCCCCGCAAATGGGGCCAATCCCCTGCCTGTTTCGTCTTTAGGCTTTCGCGTCGGCGTGAATGCGCTCGGCGAGCGCCGCCTCGATGAAGCGGTCGATATCGCCATCGAGCACCGCTGATGGATTGGTGCTTTCAATGCCTGTACGCAAATCCTTCACGAGCTGATAGGGCTGAAGCACGTAAGACCTGATCTGGTGGCCGAAGCCGATATCTGATTTGGCGGCGGCCGCTGCTTGCGCCTCCTCCTCCCGCCGTTTCAGCTCCGCCTCGTAGAGCCGCGCACGCAGCATCGCCCAAGCAGTCGCGCGGTTCTTGTGCTGCGAGCGCTCGTTCTGACACGTCACCACGATCCCCGTCGGTAGATGAGTGATCCGCACAGCACTGTCAGTGGTGTTGACATGCTGACCCCCTGCCCCCGAGGAGCGATAGGTGTCGATACGCACATCCTTGTCGTCGATCTCGATCTCGATCGTGTCGTCGATAGCCGGATATACCGACACCGACGCGAAGCTCGTGTGCCGCCGCGCGTTCGAATCGAAGGGTGAAATGCGAACGAGCCGGTGCACGCCGGACTCGGTCTTGAGCCAGCCATAGGCGTTGGCGCCCTTGATGAGCACGGTGCCGGATTTGATGCCGGCCTCTTCGCCGTAATGCTCGCCGATGATCTCGGCCTTATAGTCATGCGCCTCGGCCCAGCGCACATACATGCGCATCAGCATTTGCGCCCAGTCCTGACTCTCGGTACCGCCGGCGCCGGCGTGGATCTCTACATAGGTGTCGTTGGCGTCGGCCTCACCCGAAAGCAGCGCCTCGACTTCGCGGGTATGAGCTTCTTGTCTGAGCTTGGCGAGCGCGGTTTCGGCTTCGGCGACGATGCTTTGGTCGCCCTCTTCCTCGCCGAGCGCCGCGAGAGCGACATTGTCGTCGAGATCGCGGGAGATGCGGTCGAAGGCCGAGAGTGCCGCCTCGATCTGCTGGC
>JBLMXO010000026.1:0-3243 GCA_050257815.1 Actinomycetota bacterium | reverse complement strand
GAGCGTGTCGTGCGCGACGACGTGTTCACCTCGATCCATATCGAGGAGTTCGAGGTGATGGCCCGCGACACCAAGCTCGGGCCGGAGGAGATCACGCGCGACATCCCCAACGTCTCGGAAGAGGCGCTCAAGAATCTCGACGAGGCCGGTATCGTCTATATCGGCGCCGAGGTGAATCCGGGCGACATTCTGGTGGGCAAGATCACGCCCAAGGGCGAGAGCCCGATGACGCCGGAGGAGAAGCTGCTGCGCGCCATCTTCGGCGAGAAGGCCTCAGACGTGCGCGACACTTCGCTCAAGCTACCCCCCGGCGTGTCGGGCACCGTGGTCGAGGTGCGCGTGTTCAACCGCCACGGCGTCGAGAAGGACGAACGCGCTATGGCCATCGAGCGCGAGGAGATCGAGCGTCTCGCCAAGGACCGCGACGACGAGCTCGCCATTCTCGACCGCAACGTCTATGGCCGCTTGCGCGATACCTTGATGCACAAGATCGTCGCCAAGGGTCCCAAGGGCATCAAGAAGGACGCCAAGATCACCGATGCCATGCTCGACGAGATTGTCCGCACCCACTGGTGGGAGATCGCGCTCAAGAACGAGAAGGCGATGGCCGAGGTCGAGGCGATCCGCCGTCAGTACGAAGAGGCCAAGAAGCGGCTCGAGCAGCGCTTCGTCGACAAGGTCGACAAGCTGCAGCGCGGCGACGAGCTGCCGCCCGGCGTGATGAAGATGGTCAAGGTCTTCGTCGCGGTGAAGCGCAAGATCCAGCCCGGCGACAAGATGGCGGGCCGTCACGGCAACAAGGGCGTGATCAGCCAGATCGTGCCGATCGAGGACATGCCTTATCTCAATGACGGCACCTCGGTCGACATCGTGCTGAACCCGCTTGGCGTGCCTTCGCGCATGAACGTGGGGCAGATCCTCGAGACTCACTTGGGCTGGGCGTGCCGCGGTCTTGGCAACAAGATCGGCGAGGCGCTCAATGCCTATCATGAGAGTCACAAGGTGAAGCCGCTCAAGGACCTGCTCAAGACGATCTACGGCGACGACAAGGCCGTTGCCGCGCTCAAGGACGATCATCTGATCGAGGTGAGCGAGGATCTGAGAGCGGGCGTGCCGGTAGCTACTCCCGTGTTCGACGGCGCGCATGAAGGCGATGTGACGAACCTGCTCGAAGCGGCAGGCCTCGACGGTTCCGGACAGGTGACGCTCTATGACGGACGCACCGGCGAGGAGTTCGAGCGCAAGGTGACGGTGGGCTACATCTATATGCTGAAGCTCCACCATCTCGTGGACGACAAGATCCACGCGCGCTCAATCGGGCCGTACAGCCTCGTGACCCAGCAGCCGCTCGGCGGCAAGGCCCAGTTCGGCGGCCAGCGCTTCGGCGAGATGGAGGTGTGGGCGCTCGAAGCCTACGGCGCGGCCTACACGCTGCAGGAGATGCTCACCGTCAAGTCCGACGACGTAGCGGGCCGTACCAAAGTCTACGAAGCGATCGTCCGTGGCGACGACACGTTCGAGGCCGGCATCCCCGAGTCGTTCAACGTGCTCGTCAAGGAGATGCGGGCGCTCGGCCTCAATGTCGAGCTGGTGCAGCCGAAGCCGGAAGAGCAGCCGCAACGGGCGCGGTTGCCGCGCCCGGCGGCCGAGTAACGGCGGCCCGTTTGGTGAAGTGAATTTGTAAGCGACCAACTAAAGGGCGGAGTGCCGTCCGTTGGGAGACCACAGAATGAATCAAGAGATCGCCAACATCTTTAGTCCTCAGGTCCAGCAGCAGAATTTCGACCAGATTCGCATCGGTATCGCGAGCCCGGAAAAAATTCTCTCCTGGTCCTACGGCGAGATCAAAAAGCCTGAGACCATCAACTACCGCACCTTCAAGCCGGAGCGCGACGGCCTGTTCTGTGCGCGCATCTTCGGCCCGGTGAAGGACTACGAGTGCTTGTGCGGCAAGTACAAGCGCATGAAGTACAAGGGCGTCATCTGCGAGAAGTGCGGCGTGGAGGTTACGCTCGCCAAGGTGAGGCGCGAGCGCATGGGCCATATCGAGCTCGCGGCGCCCGTCGCCCACATTTGGTTCCTGAAGTCGCTGCCGTCCCGCATCGGCCTTCTGCTCGACATGACGCTGAAGGATCTCGAGCGCGTGCTCTATTTCGAGAATTACATCGTGCTCGAGCCTGGGCTCACTTCGCTCAAGCCGCTGCAGCTCCTGAGCGAGGAGGACTACCTCAAGGCGCAGGAGGATTTCGGCGAGGACTCCTTCACCGCTTCGATCGGCGCCGAGGCGATCCGCGAGCTGCTCAAGGGTCTCGACCTCGAGAAGTTGGCGGCCGACTTGCGCGTCGAGATCGCCGAGTCGACCTCGGAGCTCAAGCCCAAGAAGCTCGCCAAGCGGCTCAAGGTGGTCGAGGCCTTCATCCAGTCGGGCAATAAGCCCGAGTGGATGATCCTGACCGTCGTCCCCGTCATTCCGCCTGAGCTTCGTCCACTCGTTCCGCTCGACGGCGGTCGCTTCGCCACCTCGGACCTGAACGACCTTTATCGCCGCGTCATCAACCGCAACAATCGTCTGAAGCGGCTGATGGAGCTCCGCGCGCCCGACATCATCATCCGCAATGAGAAGCGCATGCTTCAGGAGGCGGTCGATGCTCTGTTCGACAATGGCCGCCGCGGCCGTGTCATCACCGGCGCCAACAAGCGTCCGCTGAAGTCGCTCGCCGACATGCTCAAGGGCAAGCAGGGCCGCTTCCGCCAGAACCTGCTCGGCAAGCGCGTCGACTATTCCGGCCGCTCGGTGATCGTGGTCGGTCCCGAGCTCAAGCTGCATCAGTGCGGGCTGCCGAAGAAGATGGCGCTCGAGCTGTTCAAGCCGTTCATCTATGCGCGGCTCGACGCCAAGGGCCATGCCGCGACGGTGAAGCAGGCAAAGAAACTGGTGGAAAAAGAGAAGCCGGAGGTTTGGGATATCCTCGATGAGGTGATCCGCGAGCACCCGGTGCTGCTCAACCGCGCGCCGACCTTGCACCGTCTCGGCATTCAGGCGTTCGAGCCGGTGCTGATCGAGGGCAAGGCGATCCAGCTTCATCCACTCGTCTGCGCCGCCTTTAACGCCGATTTCGACGGCGATCAGATGGCGGTGCACGTGCCGCTGTCGCTTGAGGCGCAGCTCGAAGCGCGCGTCCTGATGATGTCGACCAACAATATCCTGCACCCGGCCAACGGTTCGCCCATCATCGTGCCGTC
>JBLMXO010000025.1:0-5572 GCA_050257815.1 Actinomycetota bacterium | reverse complement strand
CACCCGCTACTCCGAGCGACAGGGCCGGGTCATCGATCACGATCAGTCAGGCTCGATGGAGAAGAAGAAGCAGGAGGGATATTTCTGATGCCGCGTCTGAGCGTTGTCGGCGGCGAGCGGCAGAATGCGGCGGATCGCGTCGTGGCGCGCATTGCCGCCGAAGAGAATCGCGGCCTCTTGCGCTTCCTCACCTGTGGCAGCGTTGACGACGGCAAGAGCACGCTGATCGGCCGGCTGCTCTACGATTCCGCGCTCGTCTACGAGGATCAGATCAGAAGCGCCGAGCGGGACCAGCGGCGTCCAGGCTCGGTCAGCGGTCCGCTCGATCTCTCGCTTTTGGTCGACGGGCTCGAGGCCGAGCGCGAGCAGAAGATCACCATCGACGTCGCCTACCGCTATTTCTCGACGCCGCGCCGCAAATTCATCGTCGCCGATACGCCTGGCCATGTGCAGTACACGCGCAACATGGCGACCGGAGCGTCGAATTGCGACTTCGGAGTGTTGCTGGTCGACGCGCGGAACGGGGTGCTGACGCAAACGCGGCGGCATGCCTGCATCTTGTCGTTGCTAGGAATCCGCAAGATCGCAGTCGCCATCAACAAGATGGATCTGGTCGAGTTCGACCAGACTCGTTTCGATACCATCGCTGCGGAGTTTGCGAGCTTCGTCGAACCGCTCCAGTTCGACCAGGTGACCTCCATACCCGTCTCCGCGCTCAAGGGCGATAATGTGATCCATCCGAGCGCGCATATGCACTGGTATCACGGGCCGACTTTGATCGGGCATCTGGAAACGGTCGACGTCCGCAGGGAAGGGGAAGAGCGCCCGTTGCGTTTCCCGGTGCAATGGGTGAACCGGCCGCATCTCGATTTCCGTGGCTATGCCGGGACGATCGCGAGTGGAGCGGTGCGGCCAGGCGAGGAGGTGGTGATCCACCCCTCGGGCAAGCGTGCGCATGTGGCGCGCATCGTGACAGCCGACGGCGACCTCGCCGAGGCGCGCGAAGGCGATGCCGTCACGCTGACTTTCGTCGAGGAAGTCGACGTGAGCCGGGGCGACGTGATCGCGCGGTCTGACGCAGCCCCATCGGTCGCCGACCAGATCGCGGCGCGGATCATCTGGTTCGACGAGGAGCCGATGCTACCGGGCCGGGCCTACACGTTGAAATGCGGTGGCCAGACCACGACGGGCACGGTCTCGAACCTCAAATACAAGCTCAATGTCGACAATCTCGATCACGTGGCAGGCAAGACGCTCGAGATGAACGAGGTGGGTCTCTGCAATCTCACGGCGGCCAAACCTCTCGTCTTTGATCCCTATGCCGAGAACAGCGACACCGGCTCGTTCATCCTCATCGACCGCTTCACCAACGCCACGGTCGCAGCCGGCATGATCGAATTCGGTCTTCGCCGCGCGACCAACATTCAGTGGCAGGAACTCTTCATCGACAAGGAAGCCAGAGCAGGGCTCAAGGAGCAGAAGCCGTGCGTGCTGTGGTTCACCGGGTTGTCGGGTGCCGGCAAATCGACCATCGCCAACACGCTCGAGAAGCGTCTGCACGCGCTAGGCCGGCATACGTATATGCTCGACGGCGACAACATCCGCCATGGCCTCAACAAGGATCTCGGCTTCTCCGACGCTGACCGCGTGGAGAACATCCGCCGCGTGGCGGAGGCGGCGAGGCTGTTCGTCGATGCGGGACTCATCGTCATGGTCTCGTTCATCTCGCCCTTCCGCTCGGAGCGGCGCATGGCGCGCGACCTGCTGCAGGAGGGCGAGTTCATCGAGATCTTCGTGGATACGCCGCTCGAAGTGTGCGAGGCGCGCGACCCTAAGGGGCTTTACCGCAAGGCGCGTGCCGGACTGATCAGCAATTTCACCGGCATCGATTCGCTGTACGAGGCGCCCGAGGCACCGGAGCTCACGCTCGATACGAAAAGCAGCAATCCCGAGGCGCTGGCCGAGGCGGTGCTCGTCGAGCTCAGACGCCGCCACGTGGTCTAGAATTCACCGAGGCTAAGCGCCGGCTTCTCACCGATTTCCCGCCACAGCGGAAGGAGGTATGCCATGCCGCTCCTTAGGGAACTCAGCTGGTTCGTCGCGATATCGGCCGCCTTCGTGATGGGCGTAGTGATGACGCCAGGCGAGAGCAGTGCTGCGGATGACACGAGCCTTTGGTCGGTCTACGAGCAGTCGCTCAGAAGCGCGAAATATGTCGATCTGACCCACACGATCACGCCGCATATTCCAGTCTGGGCGGGGTTTGCCGAGTCGACCTTCGCGCCGGCCAAGGCGGGTGCCGACATCGAAGGATTCGCCGCCAAGGGAGAGGTCTATACCTACGCCAAGCATGGCTTCGAGGCCACGGAATATAACCTCAAGACCGACCAACTCGGCACGCAGCTCGATCCTCCCGCTCACTGGGCGCCTGAATATCCCGCGATCGACGAGCTGCCTCCGACCTACGCCATCCGGCCGCTGGTCGTCATCTCGATCATCGAGCAGTTGAAGACCAATCCAAATTACGCGCTCCAGGTCTCAGACATCGAGGCCTGGGAGAAGGAGCATGGGCGCATCCCGGAGGGGTCGGTCGTGTTCGTGCGCTCGGACTGGTCGAAGGCCTGGCCCGATCCCAAGCTCGCGACCTTGAAGGAGTTCCCCGGCGTCGGGCTCGAGGCACTCAAGTTCCTGCATGAGCAGCGCCACATTCTCTTCCATGGCCACGAGCCGCTCGATACGGATTCCACACCAAACCTCGAGGGCGAGCACTGGCTCATGCATCACGGCTATACGCAAGCCGAAGGCGTGGCCAATCTCGATCAGGTCCCGGAGGCGGGAGCCCTCGTTATCATCGGCTATCCGAAGTTTGGCGGCGGGCTTGGCGGCTATGCGCGTTACGTCGCGGTCTGTCCGCCCGACTGGCCCTACGGCACGGCGATCGGACCGGACGACGCGCCGCTGCCGAAGTCCGACAAAATCCTGCATTACGACGCGGCGGCAGGCATGCGTGTCCGCTAGATCGCGATCTAATGCCGCTGCGAGGCGAACGCATCATTGGAGTGATAGGGCCGCAGCCGGTCAGGTCCCCCCGATGGCTTCCCTCGGTTGAGCGGCTGCGGCCCTCCTTCGGCTAGTCGGACGGGTCTGAAACCGAAAGACTAGCGAGGATCTTCAGCCGCTCGGTGGCCGCGGCGCTGCCGTGCTGCGAGGCCTGCTCGTACCAGCCGCGTGCGATCGATTGATCGCTCTCCACACCACTTGCGCCAAGCTTGGCCAGCATGTCGGCATCGAAGGTGCGGGCGAGCTCGTAAGCGGCGTCGCCCTCTCCGCGCTCGGCGAGATGGAAGAGAAGGAGCCGCGCGCCTGCGATATCGCCTTCGGCGAGCAACTCGCGCGCGCGGGCGAACAGCACCGAGGATTCAGCCGGTGCGACTGCCTCAGCCGTAGCCGGTGCTTTAGCGGCAGCATCGAGCAGGGCGCTTGCCCAGGAGAGGGAAAGCCCCGCCGCATAGACGCGCGGGCGCGCCGGCTCGACACGCAAGATGAGAGTGCGCCTCCCCTGCGGAGCATTCCCCGCATCGAGGAGATAAATATCGACCGGATAATCGCCGCTCACGGATTCGCCCACGGTCAACGAGAGATCCTGCGCGTCCTCGTCCTTGACCATCCACGAGCCGCTTCCGGTCCGCTCGCCGGCCGAGAGCTCGGCGTCAGGCGGGAGACCGCGCAACAGCACGTAGCGAGCGTGGCGTTGGCCGAGCAGCGGCGCGAGCGCGAGCCTGCGGCCTTGGGTTGCCAGGATCACTTGCGCAGCGGGTAAGGCCTCCTCGAATGCCGTCGGGGCGTCGGTCGGCATCTTGGCCGGAATAAGCAAAGGCTCGCTCTTCGTCCCGCGATCAGGCGCGATCATCGCCTCGCGCTCGGGACGCTGCCAGGCGATCGAGGTGGAATGGATCGGGGCTGCTGCGTCGCTCGCGGCGGGGTCCTGGGCGGAGAAATGAGCGACCAGCATGAAGCCTCCGATCGTGAGCGCTATCGCCGCCGCGAGTGAACCTGCGACGAGAAGGTTCGCATGCCGTTGCCGTCGCCGGAACTCGCGCACAAGCGCCAGCATATAGGCCTGGGTCGGTGCATCGAGCGCTTCGAAGGGGTCATCCTCGCCGGCGACTGCGTCAACGGGCGCCTGCGGCGAATCATCTGGGAGGTCGTCGGCCTGCTCTGGCGGCAATGCCGTGTCGCCGGCTTGCTCAAAGACCTGCTCGGGCGCAGGCTGAGCGGCGAAGCTTAACGGGACTCTGATGCCCGCTTCCTCGATGCCGACATCGAGGGCATTGAGGCGTGCGACGAGGGATTGCGGATAGGCGATGCCGATCGGGCCGTCTTCTGTTCCCGCGATGGGGTCGAACGGCTGGGTCAGCTCGAAATGGCGAAAAGACGCTGCCTCGTTCATGAGGGCAGAGCGCAGCAGAGCATTGGCCCGGTGCACCGGATGCCAATCAGGTCGCTCCGCCAGGGGGGTGGTGGAACCAATCATTGTTATGCTCCCTCTACTCATCCCGCGCGTAAGTGCCCGTCACGCGTGGGTTACACCCCCCATTTCCCATTGGGCGCGCTCTTGTCCGAGAGCACATCCGATTGCAATGAACTACGAATTCCTCCTTCCGTTCCCTCCTCCCTCAAAAAACCTCGCGCGCCAAAAATCCTAAGGGCTCAGCCCTTGCTTCGCCGCGTCGCGCTGCCACGCGATGAATTGCTTGAACAGCATCTCCTTCTGATCCTCGCTCGTTGAACCGGTCACCGCAGCGGCTGGCGTGGAGCCGGACGTCTCGGCGATGGGCCTTGCCGCCGCCGTGGGACGATGGGCGAGCCAGAATTGCGCCTCAGGCGTGCGGCTCAAGCCCGGCAGGGTCGCCGCAAGGTTGACTTCGCGCCATTTCGGATGGCGGTCGGAGGCCTGCAGCTCAGCAAAACGCGGGAAGAGCGTATCGACAAAGCGGGCGATGCGGATTTGAGAGCCTGGATCGTTCTTGCCCTTGGCGGCGAGGAGCGCCATGCCGGTCGCGACCGTTGGCACCTCTTCGCGGCCCTCGATCAGATTGGGATAGTCGTCAGCCTCGAAACGCGTGGGCAGATAGGCCTCCTGTAATGACGCGCCGAAGGTGACCGGCAGCAGATGAAGCCCGAGATCGGCGGGAATGCCGGCGATGAGAGGCGAAGGCTTACCGCTCACAATCACTACGGCAGAGATCGCCCCCTGCTTCAGCCGCTCGATGGCGAGGCCCGCGTCGAGATTCTGCGGATCGACATCGACGCCGAGCGCCTTGAATAGCGTGGAGCCTGTAACGGAAGAGCTGCTGCCGGCGGGTCCGAAGCTGACCTTCTTGCCGGCGAGGTCGGAGATGGTCCGGATATCGGCGCGGGCGAGGACGTGGACCTCTTGCGGATAGAGGCGCGCCACGAGCTCGACATGCTCCGGCAGATCTTTCCGCGCGGCCTCGGCTGCGGCAAGCGCATCGGTCGAAACGAAGGCAATGTCGACATGCGGTTCATCGAGCAGAAGCGCGATATTGCC
>JBLMXO010000024.1:0-4560 GCA_050257815.1 Actinomycetota bacterium | reverse complement strand
CCGTGAACGGCTTCTGCATCGCATTTCCTCACTCAAAAGGCCCCGTATCGGGGAGTTTCACCATCCCTAGCATGGCCTTAAGGCCGCTGGGTTAAAAAGTCGAGCACGCCCCGCTTGAAGTCGGAATCTCCCACCGCCCGCATATGGTCGCGGCCTGGAATATCAAGGAATTGGGCGCCCGGGATCAAGGTTGCAATCTCTGGCCCTGAGCCCGCTATCACGTCCTTGCTACCGACGGCAATGAGGGTCGGAGCGGCGATGGTGGCAAGCCGCTCCGGCGTAATCTTCTCGCGCGGCCCCCTGATGCAGGCGGCAAGCGCTTTCAGATCGCTCTTGGTCTGCTCGGCAAAGGCGCGGAAGCTTCTCGCAGTATCGTTGGTGACGTCTTCGATGCGCGGAGCTTCGAGCGCTTTGGCGATCGGGCCACTCCCCACCACGCCCCTGACCATGTTGATGCCAAGTCCGCCGAGGACGAGGCTTCGCACGCGCTCGGAATGCGCAAGCCCGAGGAAGGTGGCGATGCGCGCCCCCATCGAATAGCCCATCACGTCGGCGCGCGCGATGCCGAGGTGATCGAGCAGGCGCCGCGCGTCCTCCGCCATCGTCGGCGCACCATAGACTTCGGGGTCATAGAGCTTCTCGCTCTTTCCGTGGCCTCTATTGTCATAGGCAATCACTCGGCGTCCGCTCTGGGCGAGTGTGCGGACCCAGCCGGGGTCGACCCAGTTCGCGGCGATGTTGGAGGCGAAGCCATGGATGAGGAGGATCGGCTCACCCTCCCCCTCATCGATATAGGCAATCTCGACGCCATCAGAATCGAAGACCGGCATTCCGCTCTACCGCTTTCGCCCAAGGGTCACTATGCTCTGCGCCATCGCTAGAGGCTTAGAAATGGCAGGATCATGGCGCAAACGCTGGTGCCGCATCTCGTAAACGACAAGGGCGTCGACAAGATCAGGATCGGCGTCAAGGAATTTCAGTGCATGGGCGCGAGCCCTCCCAACGACCACCCTCATGTCTATCTCGACATGGGGCACGAGGCGCAAATCATCTGCCCTTATTGCTCGACATTGTTCGTGCATGACAGCACGCTCAAGGCCATCGAGAGCGAGCCGCCCTCTTGCGTCTATGTCGCGACCTCACCGCCAGGCGCGCCCGCGGCCTGATTACCGGATGGGAACCGCTGAGAGCCACGTCCTGATCGCCGGCGGCGGAATCGGCGGGCTCGCGCTCGCGCTCGCTCTCGCCAAAGAGAGTTTTACCTCAACGGTACTGGAACGCTCTGACTTCCAGGAAGAAAGCGGCGCGGGCATTCAGCTTGGACCGAACGCAACGCGGCTGCTCGAACGGCTCGGATTGATGGGCGCGATCGAGGAGGTGGCGTTCAGGCCGTCGGCGATCTTCGTCTATGACGGACTCTCGGGGAAGCGCCTAGCCGAGATCCCCCTCGGCACCTATGCCGAAGCGCGTTACGGCGCACCCTATCTCACGTTCCACCGCGCCGATTTGCACGCCGCGCTCCATGAAACATGCAAGCGGTGCGAACCGGTAACACTCGAGCCATGCTTCGATCTGACCGGCGTCGAGGAGACCGATGGGGGCGTGGGCGCGATTGCCGCTGACGGCCGCGAGGCTGAAGCTCCTGCGCTTATCGGCGCCGACGGGCTTTGGTCGGAAGTGCGCAAGCTTATTGCACCAGGCGCCCGCCTCCTCTTCACCGGTGCCACCGCCTGGCGCACGCTGCTCCCGCGCGGCGAGCTCACGCACCCCTTCGACGAGCCGGTGGTCTCGGTTTGGCTCGGGCCCGACACGCACCTCGTGCATTACCCGGTGCGGGGCGGCAAGCTGCTCAATGTCGTTGCCGTGACAGAAGGCGGCTCCGGTACCCGCGGTTGGAACCAAGCCGGGGATACCGAGGCCTTGCATTCCGCTTTCACCGGCTGGTGCAAGGAATCGAAATCCTTGATAGAAAGAGCCACGAGCTGGCGGTGTTGGTCGCTCTATCGGCTGACCGGCTTACCGTCATGGACAAGCGGGAGGATCACGCTTCTCGGCGATGCGGCCCATCCTGTCCTTCCCTATCTCGCCCAAGGCGCCGCCCTCGCCATCGAGGATGCGGTTGCGCTCGCTGCGAGCTTGGGGAAGAGTTCCGGCGACGTGTTCTGTGCCTTTCCGCTCTACGAAATGACGCGCAAGGGTCGCGCTCGCCGCGTCGCTGCGCGCTCCGAGCGGAATGGAAAGCACTACCATATGGCCGGAGCGCTCCGCGTTGCCCGCAACCTCATGCTGCGCCACCGCCCGGGCGAACGTCTGCTCGGCCGATTTGATTGGCTGTACGCCGAGGGTCAGTGACCGGACGCGCGATTCAAATTCTCAGCTGACACTGCCAAGTCTTTGAAACGACTCTGCAAGGAGAAGCGGAGGAAGGTCTCATTTGAGCAGAGCCTTGGCTTGCTCGAGATGCTGCTTGATCTCCGGCAATGCCTTGGCGGCGAAGGCCTTGAGCACCGCGTCGTCGCCCTTCTCGGCATAGGCAGAGAACAATTCGACCGCCGCCTCGTGAGCCTTCACCTGCTGCTTAACGTAGGTCTTGTCAAAATTGTCCTCATGCGCGGCCATAAGGTCATCGACCATGAGCTGATGCTTATTGTCGAGGGTTCCAGGAAGGTCGACCTTGATGTTTTCGGCCTGGATCACGCCTTTAAGCTCTGCAGCGGTGTGGGTATGGGCCTCGAGCATGTGCTGGCCAAATTGCTTGATCGTGTCAGCCTTGGCTCTGGTCGCGGCGATCTGGCCGGCCTCGACTTCATAGAGATCGCTCATCGCGACCTGCTGGACGAAATCCGGCGTGCTCGGAGCCCCGCAAGCGATCAACATCAGCGGAATGAGCAGGGCCAAGGCGGCAAGAAATGGACGTCGCATCAACTTGCTCCCTGGTGACTTGGCTTGGCACAAATGCAAGAGCCCGGAACCACGCGAAGGTCCCGGGCTCAGTGTGTCCGCTGCCAGCGCGCAAGTCTAGTGACCGGTCGGGTCGCCCCTACGGCTCGCCTCGTAGAGGAACCACACGCGCCGCTCGGCCTGATCGATCCACACTTCGAGCAGGCTCGCGGTCGCCACGTCGTTCTCCTCGTCGCAGAGATCGTGTGCCTCGCGCATGCTTGCGATCAGAGCCTGGTTGTCAGACTTGAGCTCGGCCAGCATATCGAGCGGATCGACATAATCGGCGTCGTTGTCAGGGATGCGCTGCAGCCGCGCGATATTGCCGATCGAATGCAGCGTAACACCCCCCACTTTGCGCACGCGCTCGGCGATGTCGTCGGTGATGGCGAAAATCTGATCAGCTTGCTCGTCGAGCAGGAGATGATAGTCGCGGAAATGCGGTCCGCTCACATGCCAATGAAAGTTCTTGGTCTTGAGATAGAGGGCGAACACGTCGGCGAGCAGCAAGTTCAGCGCACCGGTGATGTCCTTGCGGGCATTGTCGCCGAGGTCGGTCGGCGTGGTCAGCGGCGCCTTGCGGCGCTCTTTGACAGCAGCTTCCTTGCTCATAGGTGCTCCTTGAAAGAATTCGGGGCGGGAAAAGCGCAGGAAATATACGCTCTCCTCCCGAAGGTGGGGTGCGCGCATGAAAAAGGCCAGCGTGATGAATGAATCCTTTCCCTGAGGCGCCTTGTCACGCCTTGATAAGATCACGCGGTACTTATGCTCTTTCCGAAGATGCTACGGGCGCCAACGCCTGTTAGCTATGCTCGGTTCGGTCTCAGGAGTTAAGCGAAGGATTGCCGCATGTTTGTTGCGATGAATCGGTTCAAGGTGAACAAGGGGTCTGAGCATGACTTCGAGCAGGTCTGGCTCGGCCGCAAGACGCATCTTGAGGACGTTCCAGGCTTCATCGAGTTCCACCTGCTCAAGGGTCCCGAAGCTGACGGCTACGTTCTTTATGCTTCGCACTCGACCTGGCGCTCAGAGGCGAATTTCCGCGCCTGGACGCAATCTGAGGCTTTCCGCAAAGCACATGGAAGCGCGGGCGCCAACAAGCCGCTTTATCTCGGCCATCCCGAGTTCGAAGGGTTCACCTCCCTGCAAGAGGTGAGGGCCAGAGGCGCGAGCGTCGCCGCGGAATAGCGCCGTCGTCATGGCAGCATGGGATGAGAAGATAGTCCTTGTCCTGCAAGGAGGTGGAGCGCTCGGCGCCTATCAAGCCGGCGCCTATGAGGCGCTCGCCGAGGCTAGCAAGGCCCCCATTGGATAGCCGGTGTTTCGATCGGCGCTCAACGCCGCAATCATCGCCTGCAATCCACCTGAGCGGCGGGTCGAACGCCTGCGCGCTTTCTGGGATGGTGTGTCAGGTTGGCTCCTCGGCCGCCCCTTTTGCCATCGATGATGACGCGAGGCGCATCTTCAACGAGGCAAGTGCCGCGCTTGTTGCCCTATCGGGTGTCCCTGGCTTCTTCTCGCCGCGCATGCCCCCTGCGCTCCTGCATCCGCACGGAACGACAGAGGCGATCAGCGTCTACGACACCAATCCGCTCAAGGCCACCTTGGAGCAACTTGTCG